>NZ_JAYGHM010000058.1:6021-41859 GCF_034931125.1 Rivularia sp. UHCC 0363
AATGCCCAATGCCCAATGCCCAATGCCCAATGCCCCATTCCCAATGCCCAATGCCCAATGCCCAATTCAACATGAAACGCGATTTTTGGCTTTGACAGACAAGGGTACTAATTTCATACTTTTTGACCCAATTACCGCTGGTTCTAATGCTTGTAAGCTGTTAAAAGCTGCATCTCGAATTGCTGTTTCTGATTCCTTTGTCAGCAAAAGTTGCAAGCATTCAACAATATATTGCTTTGTGTCTGGCTCAAGTTGACGAGTTGCTAATTTTGTTAACTTACGCAAGCCAATTAAACGTTTGAGGGGATCTGTATCTATCAAATATTCTGATAACTGTTCTAATTCCAGTTGCTCGCGATTCCCATATAAATTCATGGGCAGCCACGCTAATAAAACTAGAATTAGTATACTTGCTAAACCTTGCGCGATCGCACCCGCAGCAATCCAAACATTGTTAGAGTTTACGCAAATCGCCACTGCTGTATAAGTACCTAAGCAAGCTAATAAACCACTGATTACAGATAATACTAAACGTCCGCGAGTAGTTTGTAGGAAATTACGTACTTGACACCAGAATTGCGACCAATTCCACTGCGGCATCGAATAGACTAATAACATTACGAAAGCGCCCGTACCGCAAGAAAATAATAACTTTGGATTCCACAAAAGCATGGCAACGACAATTGTCAGGAACCAAAGAAACTGGGCTGGGTTTCGATGCTGTAATATTCGGCTGGTGGCTGTTGTCTTTAAGTGCGGAAGTTCCCTGAATGGGATATTTTTGATGAATCGCTGCCAAGAAGACGAAGCCGATTTTGCCACGTTACTTACCTACCAATGTTTAAAATTTACTGTCGGGTATAGTTTTCTATCAAAAAACTAGAATCTATAATAGTATTTACCAGATTTAACCGAAAATCTATCAGTAAAAGCTACTTATACAAAGTCGCAATTATAAAAGGAAAATTTGCGATTGGCAACGCTAATGGCAAAAGCTTAAGTCGTCAATGGTAAATTGACCATCAAAAGCACGGAAGCTAACAGAATGAATATTCTGAGCCGATACAGATAATAAAGTATTTGGAACTATTCCTGAGTCAGAGTTAGCAAGATTGCCCGACGGTAATACCGCTTGATTTAACAGTTGGCGATCGCGATCGTAAGCAGAAAGCACTAATCGCTGGGAACTGGTAACAAAGGCACTAACTGAGTTGACGGGACGCACAAAGCTAGCTTCCACTAGTCCGCTATGGGGCGAACCCATTAATACTACTACACCGGAATGAGGTGGGAATGCTGGATTTGAAGGTTCGATGGCGATACAATTATGAAAAATTATGCCTCTACTCTCGTATTGACGTTCCACGACTTCAAAACACTTTAAATTATCTAGATCTAAAAAAATACACTCAGTTACTGAGGAATTAACTGTATAATCTAGCGGACATTTTAAATTTGAATAAGTTGGTGTATAACTTTGAGAATAACTATTAAGGTTGTCAAACTTAAATAAAGGCTCCTCAAGCGTTGTTATACCCGATGGAATATAAGCTTGCTTTACCATTGCTCAAATAAAAATCAAAATTACTAAATATATAGATAGGAATTGCGTCTTCTCGACTGCATTCGATTTAAAAGCTTACGAGCAAAATCAACAAGCATTATTCAGAACTATTACAGTCAAGGACTCAATCAGTAAGAAATGTTCTCAGTTTTGTTGACGTTGATTGCTATCCGTGATGTTTCTGATAGGTTATCATAAAATTCTCAACGCGAACCTCTAGCTAAAGTTATATTAAACACCAGTAAAAGTAGTTGGAACGCAGTATTTTCAAGCCTAAATATTTCATTCGATGAAAAAATAAACACCAAATCTTTACAAGTAAGCTTGTAAATTTACATCTGCTTAATCTCTCTAAAGTAAGAAGTGATTATGTGAAGATTTAGCTGATAATTAAAGTAGGGGGTAAGTTGTAACTTGCGTGTCGAACGTATTGAATAGCAGGTAATCACCCATCCCAAAAAATCGCGACACAATTAACATAAATATCTATGTTTCAGCCATTGGGGTTTGAGCGTTGCTCGGTAAATACATCGTTGGGTAGGATGATTTACTATACCAATACAGGCTTTCCTTGGCAGGATAAGACTGCGAGTACAGACAAAGAAACTTTAGTATTCTTGCACGGATTTGGTGGTGGGTCTTCTGCCTATGAATGGTCAAAAGTTTATCCAGCCTTTGCAGCAGAATATCGGATTATTGCCCCAGATTTGATTGGTTGGGGTGAGTCGGAGCATCCAGCACGAAACTACCAAGTTGAGGATTATTTGAGTGCGATCGCGGAATTTTTGCAGCAAACCTGTGATGGTGCGGTCAGAGTAATTGCTTCTTCTCTAACAGCAGCATTTACAATTCGAGTTGCCATAACTCATCCGGAATTATTCAAGTGTTTGATTTTGACTACTCCAGCAGGACTTTCTGATTTTGGTGAAAACTATTCCCGCAGCTTTTTCGCGCAGTTAGTTAGTACTCCAATTTTAGATAAGTTCATTTATAGTGCGGGGGTTGCTACCAGCAACGGTATTCGTAGTTTTTTAGAGCAACGGCAATTTGGTAGTTCCGACCGAGTTTATCAAGAAATTGTAGAAGCTTATTTAGAGTCTGCAAAACAGCCAAATGCAGAATATGCCGCTTTGTCTTTTGTCAGGGGGGACTTGTGCTTTGATTTATCGCAATATATTCAACAATTAACTATTCCGACAGCGATTATTTGGGGGCAAAAATCGCAATTTACCGGACCAGAAATCGGTCAGCGTCTCGCGCAAATGAATCCTCAAGCAATCAAAGTTTTTCAACAATTAGACTCTGTTGGTCTGACACCTCAGTTGGAATTACCAGGAGTCACAATTGGCTTAATTAGAAAGTTTATACATTTGCTCGATACATAATAATAAGTCATCAGCCATATTCTTTGTGACTGATGACTTATAAAATTATAGACATGGGAAAACTCCCTATAATAACCCGAATCAAGTAAGTAGAAGCACAAATAAAACTATAAACAGATAAAAGTAGAATTAACTAGCTTTTGGACGCGAATTTGTAACTACCAATTCAAACTCCCAGCCAGGAAGTTGCTGTACCGATCTACTAATTCGGCGTAAATCTTCAGAACCATTACAGCTTAAAGTTTGTCGGGTTCTAACTTTCGCAGCAACAACCTTATTATCATTTACGGCTATCAAATCAAGCGAACAATCTGCCAATACCGTAGGTAACTTTTCCGGGGATGGATTGATGGTGACTGAATAACCTTGCTCGCGGTATTCTTTAGCAAGTTTTAGAAGTCGCCGATATTCTAATGGATTTTGATTGTCCTGATAGCTCATATCTATTACTGAGAGTTGCTCCGGTGAAGTTGAAGTATCAATCACTTTACTTATTATAGAGCAAACCTATCGAAATAGTACTGTTAAATGCACTGCATTACTGATAATAACTTTCATTAATTAACCAAAATTTAACAGTCGTTTTAATGCTTGAAGATAATAATAAAATAGGCGCTTATTATATAATTTAATTTAATTTAATTAAATATAATAAGCGCATTCTAGTAGTTAATCGATCACGATATACACGAGTAAAATACCGTAGATATGATGTCAGATTACCTCTATTAAGATAAATCTCCAGGGTCTGGTGCAGATTCAACTTTAATGTGCAAAAATTCTTCACCCTTAGAAAAACCTTCTGCCAAAGCCGGAGAAATACCTTTGATTCTAAAAGAACCATTGAGGTTGCGACGACGGCTGATGAAGTCAGTAATCTGATAGTCATCAACATAAATCAAACCATTTAAAGCATCCCTGACTGGCTTTACTATATTGTCGCTATCTGGAACGGCTGATTCGTCACTGGGATTTGCATCATAATAATGCGTAATAATAACTTGGACATAATCTCCTAATGGAGTATTTTGATTCCAATAAGATTGTGCAGTTTCACGAACTTGTTGTTTCCAATCATTAACGCGCTTGCGTTCTTTTGCTTGATGAGAAACTGGTTTACCAATCACTACAAATTCAAAGGGCAGCATTGAGAAAATCTCGTAGGTAAGTGTAAGCGTCAATTTGCTCGCATTCGATGATCTCGCAGCGGTCATAGATATAATATTTACTCAAATTGAGGCTTCTATTACTTTGACCTTGTACAGATTGAAATTAATTTAAGGAATAAGAGGAACAATATTTGTATTGACTTTTCGATTACTGAACTCTATGATTATTCTGTACTATTTAAGGATGCAAAGGTTAATAACTAGTAAGATATACCTGATGCTTTTCTGTATTCACATCCTTATTATTTTGTCGTAAATGCGACCTTTTTATGACTTGTTCACACCTATAAGCTAACATATCAAAATATTAAACATCAACATTTTTTGGTTACGACTCAGTTAAATTTCGCTATAATAATTGATTATTTACTGATTTTGTACGCATACAAACAATTAATATAGTCGGATATAAGTTAGATTGCATTGTCTGCTAAAAAACAATGTATTTTAGATTAACAAAGTTGAAAGTAATCACACTTATTGCTAGTAGTTAGAGTTGGAATAAATATAAATACAAATTTAAATCGTTCAATTGTATTGGGTTAATTTCTACCCTTATCTAAGCTTGCTGGTAAACTTGTAACCACCTGCTTCTATTTGAATTTCACCTTGTTTCCAACCTTGATAAATAGGTGTTTTTTCTCCTCCAGCATTTTGGTAAACTGCGAAGTGATTTTTCCAATCGTGTAAATTACCATTTCGCCAAACTTTGGGTAATTGTTGATGCTTTAATTTCACTTTTCCGACAACCCCTTGATATTCAACTACACCGTTATTGATTTGATTTATATCTAAACGAGATTTAGCAAGTACCGAACTCTGAAACTGCTGAAAATCTCCGTGAGTTTCTTTTTCACCCGTTTCTAAAGCAAACCCACTGTAACTATTCCTCGTACCAGTAGCAGTTATAATTTGATCTTGAGGATAGTTTTTACTTATTGTGTTAGTTTTAGTAGCGTTAATTCCTTCAATATCAAGATTTATCGGTGTTAGAGCCAACCATGTTTTTTCGTACCGAATAAAAGTGACGTTTTTTTGAGTTTCTATCTTGGCTGATTTCGGTAAAAAAAATTGAAAAGGTACTTCTTGCTTATCGTTGAGGAAGATTACTAAATTGCGGTATTGTGCGATATTGTCACCACCGACGCTAGATGTAGATATTTTTTTCGGTTCTGTACCTGTAGCTGCAATAAAATAATCAACACCACGCTCTCGATTAAAAGCCATCATTTTAAAACCATTCCAGTCACCACCGGAACCTTGAGCTAAAGTACCTATTTGGAAAGTATTAGCGAAATACAAGGTTTCATGAAATTGCGGTGCAGCATCATTACCTGGTTTCCAATTTTCATAAGTCGGTTTAGAGTTAAGCAATTCTACTGGTTTATTAAACTGCTTTTTTGCTAAAGCTACAATTGCCGGATGAGGACGATAGCTGCTGGTAATTACATGAACTGAATCGGGGGAAGGTTTGGGGTCATTAATTGGTGAATCGTTGAAGTAAAGCCCTAATTCATGGCTAGACAAAGCACACCAAACACAATTACCTTTACCGTAGTCGCGCTTCGTGGGACCACCAAATCCACCCCGCCAATATTTCAACGCACCTGAAGCTAAAAGCCAATCTAATCCAGCTTTAGCAACGGCTTTCACTTCTCGATCTTTGGCAAAGTCATAAAGATTTAGATAAGCAGTAATCGTATGTCCAAGGTAGTTTTCCGAATCCCACTCACCTTGTCCTATTTGATACAAATTGCTGATATCTCGCCGGATTTTTTGCTTGTAAATTTGTCGGGTTGCTTCGTTCCCCGTTTCTTCAGCAAACAAATACACCGCACTATTTCGCATTGCTTTCAAATTATCGGTGTTGCGACAATCTACCCAACTATCACAATTATCGGTTGACCTTGCCCAAAATTGGCGACGGTTAGGAAAACGACGCTTTAACGGGTCTTCTGCGGTGAGAAGCTGCATCGCTTGTTTCATTCGCTGACGATATGCTGGGTCAAGATATTTACCAAAGTAGAAATATTTGCGGACTTGTCCTTTAAGAGTAAAGCTGGAATAAAAATCAATTCCGAGAGTGTGGGGATAACTTTTAGCGTCTGCATCTTCAGCTTGAAGAAAATTGATCGATCTTTGCCGATTTCCTGCAAGAAAATCAATCATCGCTTTAGGATAAGAACGTTTTTCGCTTTCAAAAGATGTAGTTCCGTAATTCTGACCCGTTAGTTGGGTAATTACTCGTTTTGCACGTCGTTGGAATTCCGCTTCCATTTGCGGTGTCCATTCGTTTGATGTTGATAGTTGTTGTAAAGGTTTGGTTTGTAATTGCAGCGTTGATTTATTTTTTGCGGGAATGCGATCGCAACCGAGAGGAAGAAGAAGCAAGCAGCAGGTAATGGTTTTGATTAAATGTTTCATCAAAAAGGTTTTATTATAATTAATAGAATTAACATACCGCTAATAAATAAGGTGCGTTAGCCTACGGCATAACACACCCTACGATTGATTTTAATTATGAGCTGAGACACTCCGCGCTATAAATAGACGCGGGTTCGGCTGGAATTCGGCTATAGCTTGTCGCCCGATTTTATTTGCATAAAACAGCTATCTGGCTATAGTTTTCTAGCTTTTAGGAGAACTGCTCTACCGACAATCAGGATTCGGACTTTCGGACTAGCTTACTCGCTTCGCGGTTTTTTTCAACATCTCTATGCCTCCAATTAGAACGGCTCCGTCCTTGGGACAAACCCTGCATAGAAACTTCCCTGATACTTCGTCCAAATATTATCCCAGTACTTTCAACCGTCGATTATGGACAAAAATCTTGGCATATAGCCTAAATATATAATATCATCTCATGGCAAATAAATTTGCCCGTGTCAAAATTGCACCCCGCTTTAAAAAGACGGGGCTATCTTTTTCCCGCACTATTTTAGGTATATTTAACTTCAATTTATTATTTACCGTCAATTCTGACATCAATTACACTGGCATTAAAGTTGTAGTTAAACCCTTCCAATTCAAAGGGCATCCCAATTTTTACTTTACTATTACCTAAAACAGGGCCACTATCGGTAATTGTGGCTTTACCTGCTAAAGTCAAAAGCATATCTGTACTATAAACATTATCCCTGGGGTCTTTAACTAATTTTACGGTACCGTCGGGTTGCGTAACGAGAATGTCTCTAGGTAGCACTTGAATCGATTTAATGGGAATTTGACCGTAGGGTTGATTGCGGATAATAACGTTTGTTTTGCCTTTTTCTTTAAATCCGTTTTCAGATAATCTATCTATATCCTTTACTTTCAATCCCCGCACAATCAAATCAACTTCGATGGGTTTTGTTGTAGTACCTACTTGAGCTACCGAGCCAGTAGTGCCTGGAAAGAAAAAGATACCGCTAATTACTAGTAAAATTACTAATAAAGCACCGATATCTAAGATATTGAACTTACCAAATAAACGACCTTTGGAATCTAATATAGCCATAGCTGATTTTTCCTATTAAGAGAAGAATAGAGGATTGATATTTGTAAACTTTAGTACTTTTAGTAGAAGTTAAGGTATTTAAGATTTACATACGAATAAAATACCATTGGGACATTTCATTAATAACACTACTCCAAATGGCTTTCATGAAAAAAATGATGATTCGTTGCTATGTCTAACAGCAAAGCTACTGTTAAGTCAAGCAGACCAGATAACCGACTGTGCCATTATTTGATTGCAAGCAAGAAGTGCAACTTAATAAAGCTATTATTCGTCATATAATCTACGTTCTTCTAAAAACCTCCTTGAATTTGATGATGGAAAAGAAAAACTTTTATTTAAATTTTCGTTCTTTACGAAAGCGATTCTTTTATCCGTTGGTTTCCGTAGTTACGGCGATAACCTTGTGTTTAGTTACACCTACTTTGGCTCAAGGTCGTTCCATATGGGATGTACTCTTCCAAGGTGTCCAAATAATTCAACTTTCTAATATATCAGACAAGCAAGAGATTCAGCTTGGTAGACAAATAAATCAGCAATTGCTCAGTAGTGATGTAAAACTTTACAGCAACTCTCAAGTAAATAATTATATAAAAAGAATTGGTAAGCGTTTAGAAGCGCAAAATACTCGAAAAAACATTCCCTACACATTTCAAGTAGTCCGAGATGACAATATAAATGCTTTCGCGACTACTGGTGGATATGTTTACATTAATACTGGTCTAATTAAAGCTGCTGACAATGAAGCAGAATTAGCAAGTGTAATTGCCCATGAAATGGGTCATATTGAAGGCGATCATGTAATAGAACAGATGAGAAAAAGTGCGATCGCAAATGGTTTAGCTACAGCAGCAGGTGTGGAACAAAACAAATTAGTTCAGCTTGGTGTAGAACTAGCTTATCGTCGTCCTAACAGTCGTGGAGCCGAAAAAGAAGCAGACCAGCTTGGATTAAAATTGCTCACAGATTCTGGTTATGCTCCTCAAGCAATGGTTTCTTTTATGAAGAAATTGGAAAGCAAAAGCAGGGGTTCTGTTCCGACGTTTTTGAGTACTCATCCTTCACCTAGCAATCGGGTGCAATATCTTCAGAGTTGGGTCAACGCTGAGCGTAATAAAGGGAATGATGGTTTAAGTCAAGCTGCATATCGGCAAAGTGTTCAACCATTATTGTAGAAGTTAGGAGTTCAGAGGTAAGAGTTACAAATTAGAAATTTCTTACCTTTGACCTTTAACCTTTAATTAAGCCCATAAACTGCTACTATTACGGCTAACTTTTGCTGAATAAAAATTCACTTTTGCTGATGCTTCTTCTATAGGTAAGGTGCGGACACTGTGTTTAAACACATTGACTTGATACACCAGACGATTTGTAACATCAAATGCACTCAACCAGCCGCTACGGGGATGATAAGCACCTGTATCTAAATCGAGCCACCCCGCACCTCGGGCAATTTTACCCGGTGGAATTTCAGGAAAGGTAAAGGTGATGGTATGACCGACAATAATTACTTTATCTGAGAAATAAGGCTTTTTAATGCTGTGAAATTGATCTCTAATCCAGCAAAATTGTTCTGCGCTTTGTTCTTCTATGGTTTTTGTAGGGTCAACACCAGCGTGAACTAGAAAGATGTCTCCTAAATCTAAATATAAAGGTAAGCTTTGGAACCATTCAAGATGTTCTTGGGGTATTTTCCCGGTTCCGTAACTCGCTAAAGTTGCTTGTCCACCGCTGTAAAGCCATCCTTGTACGCTTGGGGTTGAAGTCTTCTTGTCTGTAAGAATTTTGACTAACATATGTTCATGATTTCCCAGCAAGCAAGGGTAAGAATTGTTTTTGACAAAATCTACTACTTGGGAACTCTGGGGACCTCTATCTATTAAATCGCCAAGAAAATAAACTTGGTCTTCCGCTACTGGGGCGATCGCCTCTAACAATTGCATCAAGCCTTGATAGTGACCATGCACATCCCCAATAACTATACGACGGTGGCTAGTTGCACTCATGGGTCTGGATTTCAGTAAATTTGTTTTATATTCCTGATTCAGTGAAAATTACTACTTATCAGAAAAAAAATTGTAAAAAATTTTCTACATATAAGTTTAATGAAATCAATTACATTGATAAAGATGGAAATGTTACAAAGCCTACTAATTACTAGTCAATGGTCTTTTTTTTTGCTAAACATTTATGTCAGTCTAATTACTTAGCTAATAATATAAGGTATTTTTTAGTACTTAATGTTTTGAGTAGTTTTCCCAAAAAATCGGGTTTGAGGTTCGAGAATTATTTAGGGGTGCTGTATAAGCTAATTAAGCTTTAAAATTCAAAGAAAGTAAAGTTAATCGGGAGTATGTCATGTCGGATGAATTTTCTAGTCAAGTAAGCGATCGCATTTGCAAGCACATGAACGAAGACCATGCGGAAGCGGTAGCGCTTTATGCCAAGGTTTACGGCGATTTAGCCGATGCTACAGCAGCACAGATGCTTTCTATTGATGCCCAAGGAATGAATTTGCAAGCTCAGGTAAACGAAGAACAAGTACCCGTCCGCATTCAATTTGATCGTACTTTGGAAAATGCCGAAGATGCTCATCATACTTTAGTTGCGATGCTAAAACAGGTAAGGAAATGAGTTAGAAGTTAGGAGTTAGGAGTTAGGAATCATTTATTGTTTCCTTGTTCCCTACTCCCCATTCCCTATTCCCTACTCCCTTTCCCTTCGCATTTAAAGTTGGATTTGAGCGTGAAAGCAAAGCAGGCTGTAAGAACAGTAAGTACTCCTGTAATCCAGAAGGGAATTTTATAACCAAAACTTACCAGCAAACCTGAAATTGGCGGTCCGATCGCATTAGAAATACTTAGATAAGATGCATTAATTCCTAAAACTTCTCCTTGTTCTCGTTGCGTACTATTTAAAGATAAAATCGAGTCTATTAAAGGCATCGGGAAGGAATTAACGAAGCCAAAAATCACAATAATGATAAAAAACGCGGTGAGATAGGGGAAAGTTGGAATCAATAAAAAGGTGATTCCCCGCGCAAATAGCGATAAAGATAGAATATCAATTAAATTGAATTTTTTCCTCAGCGGTTCAAGTGCAAAAACTTGAGAGATAAATCCTACCATCCCCACAACAGCAAATGTAATTGCTAATGTTTTGGCATCTTGGTTGAGAACTTCTAATACAAACGGTTGAAATGCAAAGGTAAAAATCGTAAAGCTCGAACCACTTAAAAAAGTTAGCACAAAAAGATTACCTAGCTTTGGTCGAACTGCGGACTGAAAAATTCTGATAAAGCCAAAATCATTCAAACTCAAACGAAACTGGTGTTTTTCGGAGGGAGGTAGAGTTTCTGGTAAGAAGAAAATAGTTAAAATGGTTGCAAACATTGCTATAACCGCACCCACAAGAAAACTCATTCCCAATGAAGTTACACTCCCAACCGTTGGTAATTGCTGCGCTACATAACTTAAAGCCGGTCCTGCAACAAAGCCCAAACGGAACACAGCACCAAAAATACCAAAAGCCCTAGCACGTTGCTCTACAGTGGTAATATCGCTAACTACAGCACTGGCAATAGAAGTATTTCCACCAGTAAAACCATCAACCATACGTGCAACGTATAACAGCCAAGCTACGGGAGTTACCGCAGCAACAACACCAGATAAAACCGTGCCGAATAAACTTACCACCAGCAAAGGTTTTCTTCCCAATCGGTCTGAAAGTCTTCCTAAAACGGGAGTACCGATAAATTGAGGTAAAGCATAAGCTGTAGTCAGTAAACTTGCTTGAAAATCGTTAAGTCCAAACTGTTTCGCATAAGGATACAGTAACGGAATAATTATTGTGAAGCTAACCGAATTGATAAAGGCAATTAGGGTAACAATCCAGAACTTGAGAGGTAAATTAAATTGCTCCCTTAAATTTCTAAATTTCATTTATATTTATTAGAGTTAATATTGCCAGAACCTAGTCTATTGCTTGTAAAATATCGCTAGTATTTTCTTTCGTAGCTTACCTCATTGACACTGCTTCAAACTTCCCTAATAAGTAAAGTTGTGACAACGAATATAAATCTATCTCTTAATAGTTGACAAATTTAATTATTAAGTCATAGATATTTAGATTTACTTGTAATAGTTATGCTTCTTGCAACAGCCAAAAGCCAGTATAAGTCATCCCAGAATCATCTGGCTGAACTAATAAAAAATGCAATCCTTGAGTTTGCTGCTTGCGTTGTTGATAAAGCTTTGCAGCTTCTGAAACTTCCTCATCTTCAAAGGTAGCTACAATCCATCTATCTATCAAACCTGCTTCCAAAACCAACCCATCCGGCGCACCAGCAATGTAATTTAAAGCTACAGGTCGATTGGACTGCAACCATCTAGCCAAACGCATAGATTTGCGTCCACCATAAATTACGGTACCCGGAACCTGTACCGTTGAAGCCAAACCCAGATTTATCGGCAATAAAAAATCCGGTGTTTCTAAAACAGGAATTGGACGTTCGTTAATAAATTCTGTAATATTACTAGCTTGTAAAGTAGCAAAACTCCATTTATCCCCCCAGAGATTTTCTGATAAAGGTATGGGTGGTGGCTTATCCAAAGCCGTAAATTGCTGTTTTTCCTTCAACCATTTCTTTAACGCAGTAGTACGACGAGTTGCTTCAACTTTAATACCCAAATTATTCCCCGCTTGTTCAATTAAGCTCAAACACTGGGGACGAAACACCTGAATAACATCCGGTAATTTATCAGATGCTTGCTGAATTTGCGAAGTCACCCAAGCAGAATTAGCTTGTGACTGAGGACAACTCGCTTCATATTTAAAATTCAAAGTTGAATCAATAATAAATAAATCCCAAAATACTTGTCCCGATGCATTCGGTTGCGGACGACGATAAAAATCAGCTTGCCAAATCATAATTAGTTAGGAGTTAGGAGTTAGGAGTTAGGAATTAGTAGTTAGGAGTTAGGAGTTACTTAACCTTTAACCTTTAACCTTTTATTGATTCAAAGCTTTTGCATGATGACGGATATGGTCTTCTATGAATGTGGAAATGAAATAATAGCTGTGGTCGTAACCTTCTTGATAACGTAGATTCAGGGGTTGATTTACTTCATTGCAAGCTTTTTCAAACAAATTTGGAAGCAGTTGCTGCTGTTGGAGAAATTTATCGTCTGTACCTTGGTCAATTAAAATTTCACTGTGAAAACCAAATTGCTTTACTAGTTCAGTCGCATCATATTCGCGCCAACTTTCTTTGTTTTCACCCAAATAACGACTAAGACATTTTTTTCCCCAATCACATTGTATCGGTGCGGCGATCGCGGCAAAAGCTGAAACCGATTTATACTTTTTGGGGTTTCGCATGGCACATACTAAAGCTCCGTGTCCCCCCATTGAATGACCAAATATACTTTGTTTATCTTGCTGGACTGGAAAATTAGCGGCGATTAATTCGGGTAATTCTTTGACTACATAGCTATACATTTGGTAGTGAGATGACCAAGGTTGTGCGGTTGCGTCAACGTAAAAACCCGCACCCGTACCGAAATCGTAGTCGTCATCTTCACCTTTAATTCCAGTGTTGCGCGGGCTTGTATCTGGTACAACTAATATTAAACCGTGTTCTGCTGCATATTTTTGCGCTCCAGCTTTGACCATAAAGTTTTCTTCAGTACAAGTTAAACCGGAGAGAAAGTAAAGGATTGGTAAGCTTTGGGATACAGCTTGAGGTGGTTGGTAAACGCTGAAACGCATTTCACCGTTACAGGTAGTTGAGGAATGGGAATAAAAGCCGAGTTTTCCACCAAAGCTTTTATATTCTGAATTGAGGATGAGAGACATCAAAGATTTAGGATTAATATTCGGTTCGCTGCCATTATTAATCCTACCGGGATATTTAAAGAAAAATCTATCAGAATCTGGAATTTGAAAAACCAAAAGCTCTCGTTACAAGGTTCCACCTTGTAATGCATTTCCAGAGGCTCTGCCTCCATTGATACTAGAGGCACCTCTTACCCAGGGTTCCCAGCCAACAGTCAAATGTTGAAAAACCAAAAGCTCTCGTTACAAGGTTCCACCTTGTAATGCATTTCCAGAGGCTCTGCCTCCATTGATACCAGAGGCACCTCTTACCCAGGGTTCCCAGCCAACTGTTAACTGATTTAACTAACTCTCGATCTTGCTTTTACTGTTTCGTGTCTTCGCTCGGATAATTCCTTGATTCCTACTTCTCTAATTTCGAGATTTTCTATTAATATTTGTTCTTCCTGCGGTCTTTCGTGTTCTACAACAAATACGTTCGAGTACAAGTTAGCAATTATCTGTTTTCCCTGTTGAGTTAAAGATAAGTAACGCAGTCCATCTTTGATATATGGATAAACACCATTCCAATAAAATTTTGGATAATTATTACGTAAATCAGCAGGGTTTTCGTAACCTAAAATTTTGTTCATCCCAGTTTCTTCAAATTCGTAGAATAAAGAAGTAATTTTCTTTAAATAACGAGGATCGCTTAATTGACCAATTAAATCGGCAGCGCGTACTAAACCTGCACAACTATTAGTTTCTTGATGATCTTCTGCTGCTGGTACGGGGAAACGAGTTAATTCTATATTGGATTTTATCACTTCAGAATCGATTAATTTATGACCGCCAAAACGTTCATCAATAAATAGTTTTGCCCGATCTACATGATATGGGGTCAAACTAGCATCTGAAGCCCCTAGCGGTAAAGAAATCATTGCTCCATCTTTACCTGTAGCGTACAGGCTTATTTCTTCTTTGTCTTGACGACAAACTCCTTTAACATAGCCAATATCATGGCACAACAAAGAGATAATAAAATGCAGCCAATCTTCGCTAGAAACACCACCTTCTCTAATATGTTTGCCGCGTAAAACTTCTTGTCCTACTAATGTAACCAAGATTGAATGTTCGACGTTATGGTACAGAGCATCGCTGTTAGCAATATTTTCTAAAGCCATGCTTCCTACCCAAGCAATAATATCTTGATAATCCGTTTTTAAGCTGCCGTAGCTACGACGATATCCTTCTCTAACCCGATTTACAAAAGCATCTATCAAAACTTCAGTGGCGCTAAACATCATATTTTTTACCCTGTTAATAATTTAATTTTTTTCTTGATTTATCAACGAAAACATATTTTTTGTTTGGAAAGTTTATTGTAAAAATCTATATTAACAAAGAATTTTACCAGTAACTTTAAGATAGATTTCTAGATATATAATTATATTTTTGATTTACAAAGGCAAAATTTATACTTAGAAGCTATATAAATCCAGTTTACCCAAATTACACTAAATACAAGCACCGACTGCGCGGAAAATCTCTCCCCGCATAAGTCGAGATACTACATGAACTTACTTATTATTTTTTCATATTAAAATAAATTGTGGCTGCGATCTGAATACCCGCTTAGGTGTGATCTGAAGTCTTTAACGATCTTTTATGACCTGTGAATTGAGTATAAATCCCAAAGGAATACTTTCAGACCGCGAATACATGACTTTTGTCATGGGTAAATTCAGCCTGAGATTACAGCCATTACATAGAAAAATGAGTAATAGTTAATATATAGTAATAAATTTAAACTTTTCTTAAGCAAAGCCGTGTTATCGCGGGTGGGTAGGAGATGGAGTAATGACAGCAGGAAACCAAAATTTTTCCGAGATTCCAGCAGCAGAAGAAATAGCGAACGAAGAAGCGACTTTCAAAGAGTATCCCCAGACTGAGAAACAGCGTTCTTGGTGGCCGATTATGCTGTTAGGTATAGGTTTGGGTGTGGGGATAACTTTTGCAGGAATGCGTCTGCTCGGCAATTCTCCTAAAAGCCAGCCAACGGTAGCAAATCAATCTGCTCAGCCAGTTGCTGACTCTATGACTGTTAATCTCGCTTTAGTAGAATCCACCAGAGTTGCTCGCAATCTCAGCGTTACTGGTACTGTTGCAGCTAGTGAATTGACTCCAGTTTTACCTCAAGCTAATGGTTTACAAATTAAGCAAATTTCAGTGCAGCAGGGAGATTTTGTGAAAAAAGGTCAAGTAATGGCGGTTTTGGATGACTCGCTGTTGCAAGACCAAATTCGTCAAGCTAAAGCAGAAGTTGAATCTCAACAAGCAGAAGTTGCTTCAAGAGTTGCGGATTTAGCTTCCCAACAAGCAGCTTTAGAATCAAGCAGAGCAAATGTAGTATCAAATCAAGCAACAGTCCAGCAGAGACAAGCCGATTTAGCTCAAGCAAAAGCAAAATTAACGGAAGCCGAAAAAAATTACCAGCGCAATCAAAAACTTTCTAATCAAGGAGCAATTAGTAAGCAATTATTTGAAACTGCCGAGACTAATTTTGCAACAGCAAAAGAAGCAGTACGGATTGCCGAAGCGAATATTCGCAGCGCTCAAGCAGGAGTTAGCAGTGCGACAGCAAACATCAGCAGCGCTCAAGCAGGAGTGAGTAGTGCGATCGCTAAGGTCAATAGCGCTAAAGCAGGAGTTCGTAGTGCCACAGCTAGAATGCAGCAGTTAAAAACTCAGTTGGGACAAACTATAGTCCGCGCTCCGGTTTCGGGGACTGTTGCAGAAAAACTTGCCAGAATCGGAGATATAACGGGTGTACCACCGCAAAGTCAAGTAGGAACGGTAGTCGGTGGAAGCCAAAAGCTATTTTCAATTATTCGTAATGGAAACTTGGAGCTACAAGCAGAAGTTCCCACAGTTCAACTATCGCAAATCAAAATCGGCGCACCAGCCCAAATTACAACGGATACAGATAATCGCGTTAAATTGCAAGGAACAGTTAAAGAAATAGAGCCAGTAGTCAACCAACAACGTCGCGAAGCAACAGTAAAAATTGACTTACCAGCAACAGATTTACTTAGACCGGGAATGTTTGCCCGCGCCGCAATTGTTACCGAGACAAATATGGGTGTAGCAGTACCACAAAAAGCAGTACTTCCTCAAACCGACGGTAGCGCAATTGTATTCATCTTTAATCAAAACAATATTGTCAATAGTCAAAAAGTAGAAACCGGAGAAATTCTTAAAGGTGGGAAAATCGAAATCAAAAGTGGTTTGCAACCGGGAAAAAATATTGTAGTTGATGGTGCAGGGTATCTCAAGGATGGGGATAAGGTACGGGTAGTCAATTAACAATTCGCAATTCGCAATTCGCAATTAAGAAAAAATTTCAACCGATGAACAAGAATATTGCTATTACCGATCGTACTAAGGCATTCGCGATTAGAATCATTAAAGCCTGCTGTTTTTTGGATGAAAAGCCAGGAGTTCGTAGAACCCTGTCGAACCAGCTACTTCGTTCGGGAACTTCTATTGGAGCAAATGTAAAAGAAGCACAGTCTGCTCAGTCCGATAAAGATTTTCTTCATAAATTAGAAATTGCCCTCAAAGAAGAAAGGGAAACTGAATACTGGTTAGAGATATTAATTGAATCTGAATTAGTTGAAAAAAGTCTATTTGAGCCTCTTCTGAATGAAGTTAGAGAAATAGGAAAAATTCTTGTTACCTCTACTCGAAAAATCAAAGAAAAAATAAATTCCAATAAAAATTGCGTTCATTCTTAATTGCGAATTGCGAATTCTCTTATATTTTTATTTAATTCGATGAATTTTAATGTTTCTGCTTGGTCGATCAATAAACCAATTCCGACGATAGTTTTATTTTTGGTTCTAACTATAGTTGGCTGGTTCTGCTTTAATACTTTGGGTATTGATACCAGCCCTAATATTGATATTCCTGCGGTTCAAGTTAGGGTAAGTCAACCTGGTGCGGGTCCGACTGAACTTGAATCTCAAGTGACGAAGAAAATTGAAGATGCGGTTGCTGGTTTGGGAAACATCGATGAATTGCGGTCGGTTGTTACCGATGGTGTTTCTACTACTACGATCAACTTTGATTTAGGAACAGATAGCGATCGCGCTACTAATGATGTTCGTAATGCGATCGCGCAAATTCGTCAGAGTCTTCCCCAAGATATCAACGATCCAATTGTGCAGCGTCTGGAGTTTTCCGGTAGCGCAATTATGACTTATGTGGTCACTTCGGATAAACGTTCGGTGGAGGAGTTGAGCAATCTGGTTGATGAAACTATCAATCGCGCTTTGTTATCAGCAAAAGGTGTCGCTGAAATCCGCCGTGTGGGTGGGGTTGATCGGGAAATTCGCATTAATCTTGAACCCGACCGTTTGCAGTCTTTGGGTATCACTGCGACTCAAGTAAACGACCAATTACGGGCTTTTAATATCAACTTACCGGGTGGTCGTGCGGAAATTGGCGGAAGCGAACAAAGTATCCGGACTTTGGGTAGCGCTCAAAGTGTAGATGTCTTAAAAAATTATCAAATTATTCTTCCTAATGGTGGTTCGGTTGCTTTATCTACTTTAGGAAATGTCGAAGATAGCTTTGGAGAAGTACGTCAAACTGCACGGTTGAATAATCAGCCAGTAATTGCTTTAGAGGTATTGCGTAGTACTGGTAGCGTTACCGTGACGGTGGAAGAAGGAGTCAAAAAAGAAGTTGCAAAGCTGGAAAAAACTCTTCCTCAAGATGTAAAAATGGAGTTAATTTTTACCAGAGCTACTTTTGTACGCGATTCTTACGAAAGTACGATGCACGAGCTATTAATGGCATCTGTATTAGCTGTGGTCGTAATTCTACTGTTTTTAGGCGATTGGCGAGCAACTTTAATTACAGCGGTAACTTTACCTTTATCAATTATTCCTACTTTCGGTGTAATCTTTGCTTTAGGCTACACTCTCAACAATATGACACTGTTGGGTTTGGGGTTAGCGGTAGGTAACTTAGTCGATGATGCCGTCGTGGAAATCGAAAACATGGAGCGGCATTTGGCGATGGGTAAAACACCCAAACAAGCGGCTTTTGAATCGTCAGAAGAAATGGGTTTAGCGGTAATTGCCACTTCTGCCACCATCGTAGCCGTATTTTTACCAGTAGCATTCATGGGCGGAATTCCCGGTCAATTTTTCCAACCCTTTGCCATGACTGTTACCGCCGCCACCGTATTTTCCACAGCAGTAGCGCGGATGGTAACACCGATGATGGGAGCGTATTTATTAAAGCCAAAGGAAAAGGAGACAAGGGGACAAGGGGATGGGGAGATGGGGGAAAATAATCTAAAATCTCGTCGTTTCCAGCCTTATGCTGCGACACTCAGATGGGCTTTACGTCATCGGATGACAACTATACTGCTGGCTTTGGCTTTCTTTATTGGTAGCATGATGCTGGTTCCTTTGATTCCCAAGGGTTTGGTTGATGGTGCGGATGTGGGAATTTCTGCGGTATCGGTGGAATTAGCCCCCGGTTCGACTTTAGCAGATACTAACAAAGTAGTAACGCAAGCAACAAATTTAATTAAACAAAATCCTTATGTTGAAAGTGTTTTGTCTACAGAAAATGTTGGTTCGGCAAGTCTTACTGTTAAATTAAAAGCCAAGGAAGAACGAATTCCTCAAAGCGAGTTTGAAGAACAAATACGTCCGCAGTTTGCTCAAATTCCCGGAGCGAGAATTAGTTTTCAAAGTACTGGTGCTGTGGGTGGAAGAAAGGATTTAACTATAGTTTTACAAAGTGAAAATCCTCAAGCATTGAAAAAAGCTGCTGATGATTTAGAAAAGCAAATGCGAACCCTACCGGGATTAGTGGAAGCAAGTTCTACCGCTAGCTTAGTGAAACCGGAAATTTTGGTGGTACCAGACCCACAACGAGCCGCAGATTTGGGTGTAACCGTCCAGTCAATTGCACGTACTGCTTCTTTAGCTACGATTGGGGATAGTGACGCTAACTTAGCAAAATACAATCTTAGCGATCGCCAAATTCCGATTCGAGTCCAAATCGATCCCAAAGCGCGAGAAGACATTACAAATATTAAAAATCTCCAAGTTCCCAGTCAAAATGGTGGTTTAGTTCCATTACTCGCGGTTGCAGATATTCGTTTTGGTAGCGGTGCAGCAACTATCAACCGTTTCGATAGAATGCGTCAAGTTTCTGTGGAAGCTAATTTAAAAGGTGTTTCTCTGGGAGACGGATTGAAAGCTGTCAACGATCTAAGTGCGATGAAAAATTTACCACCAGAAGTAAGTAGACGTTCGGCTGGAGATGCGGAAATTATGGAGGAAATTTTCGGACGCTTCGGTACTGCATTAGGTTTAGCAGTCATGATGATTTACGCTATTTTGGTGTTGCTATACAATAATTTTCTTCACCCAATCACAATTATGGTAGCGCTACCTTTATGCTTGGGTGGTACTCTATTAGCATTGATGATTACTCAAAAAGCCTTGGGACTATATGCCCTAATTGGTATTGTGCTGTTGGTAGGAATTGTCACCAAAAACTCAATTCTGTTAGTAGACTACGCGATTATCGGCTTAGAACGAGGAAAAAAACAACGTCAAGCAGTTTTAGATGCTGGTGTATCGCGTTTGCGTCCGATATTGATGACTTCCCTTTCCACAATAGCCGGTACATTTCCCTTAGCATTAGGACTTGGTGCTGGTGCAGAAGTCCGTCAATCAATGGGTGTTGCAGTTATCGGTGGCTTTACAACTTCTACATTATTAACTTTGGTCGTAGTACCAGTACTGTTCACCTACATTGATAACTTTCAACATTGGATTCTAGATACTGTAAAATACGGTTTTAGAAAGAAATCTCGCCGTCAAGTTATTAAAGAAGATCAAACAGTCAAGTTTCCCCCAGCAAGTTGAGGTTAAAGGTTAAAGGTCAAAGGTCAAAGGTTAAAGGTCAACAGTTATGAGTTAATAATTTTCTCCCCATCCCCTTGTCTCCCCATCCCCCCATCCCCTTGTCCCCCCATCCCCCCATCCCTTTCCCCTATGTCACAGCTTACCGAAATTCCCAAAGTGGGAGAAAAAGCGCCATCATATAGTGCAACAAACCAAAATGGATTGGTGTTAGAAGTCCAATCTAGTTGGCTTGTTCTTTACTTTTATCCCAAAGACGATACACCGGGTTGTACTGTTGAAGCAAAAGATTTTAGCGAATATTCGCAACAATTTAACGATTTGGGAGCGAAAATTTTAGGGATTAGTCCCGATTCAGAACAATCTCACTCCAAATTTATTGACAAACATAATTTATCAATTCAGCTTTTAAGCGATCCGGAACACCAAATATGTGAAACTTATGGTGTATGGCAGTTAAAAAAGTTTATGGGTAAAGAATATATGGGAGTTGTACGCTCAACTTTTTTAATTTCACCTGATGGTAACTTAGCTCATGTATGGTCGAATGTGAGAACTAAAGGTCATGCTGAAAAAGTTTTGAAGAAGTTGCAGGAATTGCTTGCTGATTAGGGACTTCCAAATTAAAAAATATTTTCTGTAATCTCCTAACTTTCAACAAGAGGATAATCCAAAATCCAAAATCTAAAATCCAAAATTGAATGACGCTTATCTCTCGTATGCAGTCGGTACAGTCGCCGATTATTCCCGTTGTGGGGGAATTAATCAAAAACTCTCCTGGAACTATATCTTTAGGACAAGGTGTTGTTTCCTATTCTCCACCACGGTCAGCTATAGAATCTTTACCTCAATTTCTTGCAGATTCTTCCAATAATTTATACCAAGCTGTTGAGGGAATTCCCTCATTAATAAATACGCTAAAAGACAAATTAGCAGCTTTTAATCATATAGAAATTAACGAAAATAACTGTATTGTTGTTACCGCAGGCAGCAATATGGCGTTTATGAATGCCATTCTTGCAATTACTTCTCTTGGTGATCAAGTAATTTTAAATACGCCATATTATTTCAATCACGAAATGGCGATCGCAATGACTGGGTGTCATCCAGTTTTAGTAGAAACCGATGAAAATTATCAGTTACAACCCGATAAAATTCTTCAAGCAATTACCCCAAAAACGCGAGCAATAGTCACAATTTCACCCAACAATCCCACTGGAGCAGTTTATTCGCAAGAGTTGTTACAGGAAGTTAATTATATTTGTCAGCAACGAGGGATTTATCATATTAGCGATGAAGCTTACGAATATTTTACCTACGACGGTGTAAAACACTTTTCTCCCGGTGCATCGGCTGATAGTAGCGACTATACAATATCTTTATTTAGTCTTTCCAAAGCATACGGTTTCGCAAGCTGGCGCATCGGATACATGGTGATACCGCAACACTTACTTGCAGCAATAAAAAAAGTTCAAGATACAAACTTAATTTGTCCACCCGTAGTATCTCAATATGCAGCAATAGGAGCATTGCAAGCGAAACCGGAATACTTGAAAGATAATATTCAGGCGATCGCACAAGTTCGAGAATTGGTGATTGAATCTCTCAAGAGTCTTGAAGGTATCTGTACAATAGCTCCCGGAGATGGTGCTTTCTACTTCTTTTTGAAAGTACACACTCAAATGGATGCTTTTGAATTAGTTAAACGGCTGATTAACGAATATCAAGTAGCAGTACTTCCGGGAACTACCTTTGGGATGAATCAAGGGTGTTATTTACGAGTTGCTTACGGTGCGTTGCAAAAAGCAACCGCGAAAGAAGGTATTGAAAGATTGGTTTCGGGGTTGAGGGATATAAGTTATTGATATTGTTATCAAAGTATCTGTAATTCTTTGTTAACTTGGGACAATTGGTTTGTTATACGGAAACTTTCTGTATAATTAATAGCTGGACTACTTGCATTTTTGGTTGAGACAGCGCTTGAAGGTCATTTGTCAGTTCAGTATCGAAAGTTTCACGCAACTTCATTAGACAAGCAGCATTAACCGTGCAGTGTTGAAAAAATTTGTGATAGTGTTCTTAGCTTTTAAGTTTTAGGGTAATCAATATGACATTTGTAGACGATATAACGAAGGTTGCAGAACAAGTCCGAAAAAGGGCTGAAGCAGTGTCAAGCGAAGAAGCGACGAAAATGGGGCTAATTGTACCATTTTTTAGCACTCTCGGTTACGATGTTTTCGACCCAACAGAGGTTATCCCTGAATACGTAGCAGATTTTGCAATTAAGAAGTCAGGGCAAATGGAGAAAGTAGACTATGCCATATCAATCAGCAATGCGATCGTCATGCTTGTAGAGGCAAAAGCTCGTGACAAAAAGCCGGAAGCACATGATGGTCAGTTAAAAAGGTATTTCAACGGGTTACGTTCAGCCAAAGTTGCTATTGTTACAAACGGCATTGAATATCTCTTCTTCACAGATTTGCGTCATGAGAACATGATGGATGATGAACCTTTCTTTATCTTCAATATCCTTGACTACGACCAAAAGCAAGTTGAAAACTTAAAATTTTTTCACAGAGATAATTTTGATGCTCTTGTGATAAAGCGACACGCTGAAGAAATGGTTTATCTCACTGGAATGACTCAACTCATGGATAGCCTTCTGCGTTCTCCCTCTGATGAATTCATTCGGTTTCTAGTATCTCAACTTGGCAATGTTGGCTCTAGATATGCAATAGAAAGCAGAATTAATAACAAAGTCATTGAAAAATTCCGACCGATTGTGAAAAAATCTATTCAAGGAAGTCTGGTTGACTTAATGACCCAATCAATCAGTAAAGAGATGAGTCAATCTAATGAAATCTCTTCTCCCACACAGCTAATGGAAGAAGTCGAAGAAATTCAAGATGAAATAGAACAAAACTTAGAAGAAAGTAGAGTAGAAACAACTGCTGAAGAATTAGAAGCATTTGAGAAAGTTAAGGTAATCACAGCACAATCTCAAATTTACAACTTGGAGATCAAATACAAGGATGTAGTATCATATTTTGGATTGAATGTTGGCAAAGTAACATGGTGGTTTCTAAGGTTATATCTATCTCCGAAGAAAAAGAGTTTTGTGGCTCGTTTACCTATTGATGAAGTCAAGAAATTATCATTAGATTTTGAAGTTCAAGAGATGTCGGCTTCATTTGGAGATGCAACAGCAAGGGTGATTATTTCATCGATTAATGACTTGGATGTTCTTAGCGATTTGATTCTCAAATGCTATGAAACTGAAGTCTCGAAACGAATATCTGGGAAGGTAGTATCGTTGGGGGGGGCTGTTGGAAGTCACTAGTACAATAAGGCAAAAGTCAAAATAAAGTTGAATTTATCGTATTATGATAAATTTTTAGTGTTAGTCCCAATCAAAGCTTTAGTCACTGAGAATTGGACTTGAAAATGTTAAATCATTGGCATTACTGCGACAATTTTAATTATGTTATGGATGGCGCTCACCTTTATTTATAGGTAAGAAAAAATCTCCCAATCCCCAACTTAATCCAAAATCAATTTCTCAAACTCTGGCTGTCCGTAAATCATATTTTCATCAATTGCGGAAAGAACTTTATTGTTAGCTTTCTCCGAATTCAAACTGCGACAAACTAATTGCGCTACATCTGCACGATGAATTGTACCAGCAATCTTGGGGTCTTCAGTTAAAATTCCGTTTCCTGTAGCTGGTTCAGATTTTAATCCACCGGGACGAATCACTGTATAAGTTAATCCGCTAGCTATTAGATATTGTTCGGCTTTCTCTTTTTCGATTAAAACTGGTTTGAGTGTTTCCAAAGCTTGGGGAGGAATAGCATTTGCACTGTTTCCGCTACCGATAGAAGAAATTAAAATAAACTTTTTTACCCCTGCTTTAACTGCGGCATCAATGAGATTTTTATTTCCTAAATAATCAGCCCGTTCGCTGTCTTTGGGTACACCTCCAATAGTACTGATAACTGCGTCGATTGGTTCTTCTAAAATTGCGTTTTCTACATCATTTACATTTAAGGCATCTCCTAAAACGACTTTAATACCCATCTCTTCTAATTGCGATCGCGTATCTTCGGTTCTCAACAGCGCTTTGATTTGCAAATTTTGTGCAGTTAAACAATTGGCAATTTCTCTACCAACACCGCGACTTGCTCCAGCTAGAAAAATATTACTTATAATCATATAAATTTGAGTAATTAGATAGTAGACAATATTTCAACTATATCTTTTATTGGTTTCTTCAAACCATCTGAAATTGAAAAATCTACTGTAGTACATAATCATTGGGAAGAATTGGGAAATTATTCTAAATTCTGATAAACTCAATCGCTTTCATCAACCGCATTGAGAATCTATTCCTTAAAGACAAAAAAAATATAACTCGCGAAAGAGCAAATCTAAGTAGAAATTCCGATAAATTCGTAAATAACTAAATATCTGAATAATAAGTAGTCACTAAACAAAAAAGGTGATTACGGTCATTTTCAAAACGAAACAGAGGGCAAATATATGAATAACGAAGAAAAACAAGCTTTACCAGAAGATCCAGCTTTAGCAGAACCAGGAAAAGGTGCGCCCGGAAATAATCATAGCGCGGTGCAAATGGCACAAACAACCGCAGTGAATCCACCTGATGCAATAATTCCATCTAACGCTCCTACTGAAGAGAGCAAGCGTGAAGTTGAAGCTCTAGAGAAGCAAGAAGAAGGTACATTGCATACCACAGACGGTTATATTATTGATGAATCGGGTAAACTCGATAACTTTGCGGTTGAACCCAAAATGTATGTTGAAGAAAAATAATCTTGGAAATCAAAGCTACATAGGGCTATAACTTTTTTCAATCGAGTGTAATATTTTTTGTAGAGACGTGATTTGCGTCTCTTTATTTTTGGCGTTATTTTACTCAAAAGTTATTAGTAAAACTTATGGATGAATTACAAGAAGACCCGGAAAAACCCCAAAAAAGTGGTCGGGTTGCTGCTACATCTGTAATTTGGGGAGTTAGTGGAGGAATGCTCACAATTTGCATCCCGCTTGTAATTGTCACCAAAACTGGTGCGATTTTACCTCTAGCTACGATTGTAGGGGCAGCACTTGCCACTTTTGCGGTGTGGCTGGGAGAAAATAATAATTCTCAAGTTAAGCAATTAGAAGATAGAATCGCCTTTTTGGAAACAATTGTGACTACACAGAATTCTAATAAGGACTAGAAATAAACGGAAAAACTACACAATCCTTATAGTTTCGCTATAATTTACTTCCACAACAAACAATGAATCCTATTGTGTAAAAATTTAGTCTTAGTAGCTGTCTTTAATATCCATTATTATGTTACCGTAACTTTTAAACTACTGATTTAATTAGATTAACTGTATTAAAAAGAAACAAAATTATCTTTATTTATGGCATTTTTTATGGATATCCAGCAGTTTTACTTGATTAACGAGGAACAATCGCCTTGGTTTAAATTTACTTAATTATTCAAGGTTGTGCCTCAAGATATGGATGTTAATTCTATCAACTTATTAAAAGCTCAACAAGCCGACTTTCTTGAGCGAATCAAAAAGCCAAAGACTCATGACATTACTTTACTTGAAAGTAGTGTTAAAGGTTGTCATAGAGAATTTATGGCATTTTGGGGTGAAGGATTAACTTCACTCTTAGAAAAAGCTCGTTTACAAGCAGAAATTCTGGCAATAAATCCGCCACCAGTTCCATCTGAATATCCTGAAAACCCAGATTGGGCAATACCTTTTGTCACTTATTTTCAACACCAAGCCGAAGATTATTTATTACGAGAATTGATTGTTGAAGAAGTAATGAAAGGTTGTTTTGGTAAGCTAGTGAAAAAAATACCCCAAGATGCTTTAAATAATATTGGGTTGGATGATGAAGGAAATCTTAGAGGTGAAAGTAAATTTTCTTTTTTAGTTACAGATAATCCTGAAGTCAAAATTCGAGTTTGCGTTGCTGATTCAGAAAGTTTTAATGGAATCAAAAAAGATAAAGTGCGATGGACAATTACTCAAGAAGATTTAAATAATTACCAAATATTATTTTTTTTATGCTTGTTTTTCCCCGGTTCCGGTCAAAGAGGATATGAGAAAGAAGCAGTAATTACTGGCTTTTTACCGGCTAACCAAATTGAATTTAATGGTTTGCAAACTCATGTTAAACCAAGCAAATTACTGTATGCCGGAGGATTAAATTGGTACTTAAACGTATTTAAAAATCAACAAATGCCAAATGAAGCCCAGGTGATCCAGGAAGCTAAAACAATGCCAATTTGTGCAGAGCATTCTTCGGAAAACATCATAGGCGAATGGCAATGTTTACAGACTTTAGTCGGACATATTAATGGAATTAATTGTATTGCTTTAAAACCTAAAGATAAAAGTAGTTCACAATCCTTAATAGCTAGTGGAAGTCGAGGAGAAATAAAGCTGTGGGATTTACAAAAAAGTGATTTAATCGCGACTTTATCGGAATATCCTTGGGTTCGGACTGGGGTTGTAGATGAAGTTAATTATTTAGCCTTTAGTCCTGATGGACAAACTTTAGCAAGTGGTGGAGCCGATTCTACTATAAAAATGTGGCATTTAGGTGCTAAAGACTTAATTGATATCATGCATAAACATAATGGCATGGTGCGCTGCGTTGCTTTTACTCCTAATGGTAGGATGTTAGCTACAGGTGGTGACGATCGCAAAATTCAGTTTTGGGATATGACCGAGCGTCAAGTTTCGATGACGCTTTCTTTAGATGATACTGCGGCTCATTCTTTAATTTTTAGTCAAGATGGAAAGACTTTAATTACAGGAAGCTACCGCAAAATAAAAGTATGGGAAATCTGCCCCAATCAAGAATTATCTTGCGTAAATGCAGAATTACAGCACTCTTTCGCAGGTCATTCTCATATAGTTCGTTCTTTAGCTATGACTAGAGATGGAAAAATTCTGGTGAGTGCAAGTAGGGATAAAACAATTAAAATTTGGCATTTGAAAACAGGACAATTGCTCCGCACTCTTGAAGGACATATTGATGGAGTATATGCGGTAGCATTGAGTCAAGATGAGCAAATTATTGCCAGTGGAAGTGCTGATAAAACGATTAAATTATGGCATTTAGAAACGGGAGAGTTACTCAATACTTTTACAGGTCATACTAACACCGTAACTGCGGTAGCTTTTGCCGATAAAAATATTTTAGTCAGCGGTAGTTTGGATAAAACGATTAAAATTTGGCAGAGAATTTAAGCTGGCGGTTGAAACCGCGTCTACACATACAAGCTAAATCGCCCTCACTCTAGAAGAGTGGGGCTACCCAAACAAAGCCTACCTGCGTAGGCTGAATTGGGGGCATCTTTATACAGAAACGTTATTAGCTATGAATTTTGTCACGTCACGCACCACTAACTTGTTTTTGAAAAATTTCTACTACTTTCCCAACACCATTTTCCGAACGAATTTTTTCTCTTAAAATAGCAGCACGTTTCCGTATTGATTGATTTTCAACTGCATTCATTATTTTCCAAAAACGATTTAAACAAGACATCGATTGTAAAATATCTATATTCATGAAGAAACAAAACAATTATGAAAGAAAAGCAGACTCGCACCGCTCGTAGAGGACGGATATTTCCCGAAATACAGTGGACGGAGGAACAAAAAGCGCAAAGAGAAGCCGAACGCGAGGCTTTTTACCAGCGCTGCAAACCAATATTTGATAAAGTTAAATCTGACTTAATTGCAACTCACTACAACTGGTATGTTGCTGTTGAACCGGATAGTGGTGACTATTTTATTGATAAAAATTTGGAAATCGCTTCCCGTCAATGTCGTGACAAGCATCCTGATAAAATACATCATAGTTTCCGAATTAATGAAACTGGGGCTTGTGGCACAATCTAATGAACGGATTTTTTGGTGAGGAGGATTCTCTGCTTTTTGAAATATCATTAATAGCCTCGGACGGATTAGAATTACCAGTTGATGCAATGTTTGATACTGGGTTTTCTGATTTTTTAGCGATTAATGGTCAAGATATAGATGCACTAGCGTGGGAACGTTTGCGAGAACAAACAATGCGGACTGCGCGGGGGGATGTAAGATTTGATATTTATATTGGTAAAGTAATATTTGGCGGTCAAGCATACGATATCCCCGTTCATGTTGGTGAAGATTTATCCGAAGTTCTACTTGGTCGTCAATGGTTGCAAAATATGCGTTTAATAGTAGATATTTCCTCGGATGTATTAACTCTAGGAAATTGAAAGATACCGCATTTGTAGATGTTCTTTTTGTATTCAAAAATTACTTATCTAAAATACAAATTAATTTATACGTCACCTAATTTATTATATAAATTGGCGAAAAGACTTTATTAAGTATTTATTCTCACCAATTATTCTAACCAATATAGCCATATAGCTAAACTTAGATGAACAACCAATTTATATTTCTATTAAAAGTCTTGCTTCTCTCCGCAGCTATTTCGGTTTTTATTAAATACCTAGCTCCCAGTTTGTCTATTCCGGAAACAGCAACCAACGCTTTGATTATTGTATTGTTACCTAATGTTATTGTAGCTGCTATTTTATTATGGCAACTATCCAGAAAACCAAAAATTAACTAAAATTACTTAGGCAGAAGTAGTTAATATCAGCTAATCTAGTACCGCTGAGCGTAAATAAAGTACCCATTCATAATCCCAATTGATGTGATAAGAATGGAACGCACTCCAATCTTTAGAAGTCGGGTTTTTATAAAATTATAAGTGTATTACAGACACGTATTCTAAAAACCCGATTTCTGAATCAAGGTTACTTTACTTACGCCAACCTGTACTAGCAACATCATCGGTAAATAATAGTTTGCCTCAAACTAGGAGTTAAAGCGTGAATTTGGGTCAATGGATTGGTTTAATTGCCTTAACAGTTTCTTTGTATATTCTGTGGCAAATCAAAGAAGTAATTTTACTCATATTTGCCGCAGTTGTTTTAGCTACAACATTAAATAGATTGGCTCGACGGTTGCAACGCTTGGGTCTCAAACGCGGCTTTGCAAAATTTCTGTCAATAGTTATCTTTTTATTAGGGGTAATTGGTTTTTTCTGGTTAATTGTGCCATCCTTTATAGTTCAGTTTCAGGAATTAAGCTATCAAATTCCTAAAGCTTTGATACGTCTCAATGCTTGGTTTTTAGAATTGAGAGGACGGCTTCCGACTCAAGTGACTCCATCTATCCCTGATATAAATAGTTTGATACAGCAAGCCCAACCATTTGTCAATCGTGGTTTGGAAAGCACTTTTGCTTTAGTTTCTGGTTCCTTAGAAGTAATTCTGAAAGTTTTATTAGTATTAGTTTTAACAGGGATGTTTATTGCAGACCCTGTATCTTACCGTAAATTATTTGTTAGACTTTTTCCTTCGTTTTACCGACGTAGAGTAGAAGGAATTTTAGACCAATGTGAAGTTTCTTTAGAAGGTTGGATAACTGGTGCTTCGATCGCAATGTTCCTAGTAGCATTTTTGAGTTTAATTGGACTAACCGTTTTACAGGTAAGGTCGGCTTTAGCTTTGGCAGTTTTGGCTGGATTTTTGAACTTGATTCCTAATTTGGGTCCAACCTTGAGCGTTTTGCCAGCAATGGCGATCGCGCTTTTAGATTCTCCCTGGAAACCACTTGCTGTCCTAGTTTTATACTTTTTCATCCAGCAGATTGAAAGTAATTTTATTACGCCTATGGTTATGGCGCAACAACTTTCTTTACTACCAGCAGTAACCTTAATATCTCAACTATTCTTCGTTACATTCTTCGGCTTTCTAGGATTATTTTTAGCATTACCTCTAACCGTAGTCGCAAAAATTTGGATGCAAGAAATAGTAGTCAAAGATGTTTTAGATCAATGGAATCTTAAATCAAAAACTACGACTGAATGCGTGATTGTTGCCGACAACGTAGAAATAAATACATCAGAAGAATCTGTCATAATTGAGAGCGATCGGCAAATTTTAGATGAAAATATTGAAGATGAAAGCGTAAAATAAGATTTATTAATAAGCAGGGAAGAGTTAAGAGTTATTCTTCCCCTTATCCCCCCATCCCCCTATCTCCCCATCTCCCCATCCCCCTATCTCCCCATCTCCCCATCTCCCATTACTCGGGTGAAGCTGAAGGGGAAGGAGTCGGAACGGGAGTTGCGCTAGCTTGTCTGTTGATTTCGTCTTTATAACGAGCCGGTGCTAAAGATGCTGCTTGGTCAAATAATGGTTGTGCTTCTTCGGTTTTACCTTGGTCTTTGAGAACCATCGCTTTCGCTAAAAGTGGACGAAAATCTTTCGGATCGTTTTTAATTATTTTGTCGTAAGTTGATAAGGCTTGAGCATAACGTTTCTCCTTAGCATAAACATTACCCAATAAAACTTCAACGGCACTAATATCTACACTATTTGGTTCAATTTGATTTGCCTTTTGGGCTTTATCTAAACTTTCTTGGAGTAAACCAATTGCAGCTTCAGGGCGTTTTTGCTCTAATAGAAGCGCTACCATACCTTGTAAAGCTGGCAAGTCTCCTGGTTTGGTTTCCAAAACCGTGCGGTAAGCTTGAGCGGCTCCTTCTTTATCACCTGTTTGCTGCTTTGCTTGGGCTAAGAGTACAGCGTATCTTGTTTCTTCGGGGTTAAGTTTTGATAACTTTTCTAAAGGTGTAATTACCCCTTTGATGTCGCCTTGTCCTAATCTAAGTAACTGGAGACGATTTTCTAATAATCCTTGAAGTGCCGTTTGATTTTCTGGTTCTCGCAATAAAACTTGTTCGTAACCCCGTACAGCATCTTCTAATTTTGACTTTTGAGTTGAAGCAGAATTTCCCGTGTTACTAGAGGCATTATCCGATTGAGAATCATTGAAAGCCGCTATGATAGGAACCATTGACCCTCCCACAAGAGCAACAACAGCTATTATCAGCACGATTTTCACAAACCATCCATTACGACCTTGAGACACTTTCTTTATCCTTTATTTTGAATGTAATATTTTAATGAAATAATTGAAAGTAAGGAATTGACCTGACAAAAAATTCTTAAAACTTTACGGAATACCGTGTGTTACTTGTGAACTTTATAACAAATAACTAACTTAGTTGCCGTATTGCAAATAACGACTTTAGGAGGAATAGTCTGAAATTGTAGCTATGGTATGCTTTTGTTCCTAGTGTAAAGGCGCTAAATTACACTTAATGGTGTGTTATGCGAAACCTCGCAACACTAATATCTCATATAGTTACCAGCTTTCGGCTGTCTTAATCGGAAATATATCCGCTAAGCGCCGTTTCAATGCTCATGAGAGCAATCTTTGTAAAGTCCCATATGGGATGTGTCTCCGCCGCAAGGAGTTTTTATGAATTCCGACCTGATGCCGTCTTCTGAATCGTCCGAATCAACTGATTTATCTGCTTCTATGGAAGCGCAAAATAACAGCGTGGAACCATCTTCTAACGCTGATAGTAAAGATCAAACTCAAATTGAGACTAACTCAACCGAGAGCGAATCAACCCAAACTAACGAAATCGCAAGGCAACAACCAATTCCTCCGCCTTCCGAACCAATGCAGTACCGAGCAATCGGCTTAGTACGCGGTCGTTATGTTGCTACCAGCGAACAATTTACTCAAGGTGCGTTGGTTACTCCAGATAATGTCGAACTCGATGCCGTCCTTTTAGGTCGGATTATGAGTTTGGTCAAAAATCATCTGGATTTAGAAAAAGACCATTTGTGGGTAGTTTATCCACGCACTCGACAAGAAAACGACAATCTTCATCTCCAAATTGTTGGAGTTTGGGAGCCAGAAAAGCTGGCTGTAAACCGCCAAACCAATGAGGAGTCCCCGTCAACTCAAGCTGACACTGAAGGGAATACGCCAACTTCAAGTAAGTCAGAGGATGACTCGTCATCCCTAACGTCTAAAGATCCAGCAGGTGAACTTACACCTTCATCAGAAATTCCAGATGGTGGTTTTTCCGTTCGTGGTGAAGTAGTTTACCAATCTTTTGACGCGGGGAACTTGGTGGTTAAAATCAAGCAAGCACCCCGCAAAAATGACGATAAACCCAAGTATTTCAAGCTGAAACTCACGGGTAAACTAGAAACCAAAGCTGTTGGCAAATTCTGGGATTTCAAAGTCCAGCGAGAAGCAGACCTCTTGATCATAGAAAAGGCTGATTTCATCGCCGATTTACCCAAGAAACGCCGACCTCCCTTTAATAAAGGAGGAGGAGGAGGAAGACCATCTTACCGAGGTGGACCTGGAGGTGGTAAACCGTCGTATAACAGACGAAGTAGCGGTGAAACCCCACGTCCAGTCAAAAAAGCAGGTCAGTCAACCGATGCACCCAAACCAACGAATAATCGACCTACTCCTAAGCCAGTGAAACGACAGAAGCCACCCGACGAATAAAGGGATGGGGGGATGGGGAGAAAGAGTTAAGAGTTAAGAGTTAAGAGTTAAGAGTTATGAGTTAATAGTTATTACACCTTTGACCTTTGACCTTTGACCTTTCACCTTTAACCCATGCCCAATTTTTAAGTATTTAAAACTCCTTCCAACGGTCTTGGGGGACAAAAGACCTGTCCATTGAAATTGGCGCAACTGGCTCAGTAAGCGTAAATTTACCTAGTTGAATCCATTGTTTCAATTCAATAGCGACCTGTCGGGAGAGAAATATACTTGCTAAAGGTGCTACTCTTACTGTTTTTCCGTCAATGGTGATGCGTCCAGATTTGAGTTGGGTATAGCTAACTAAACCAAAGGTAGGACGTACCCGTCGGGGAATAGAAAAGTCTACAATCGGCGCGACGATATCTTTATCTTGGACGGCACAACGTTCTACTACTTGCTCGTTTAATACTGGGAACGGTACGCCGACTCCCAGCATTATCGAAGGGCCATAATTGTGAAAATAACAGCCTCTTACCCAACGCGCATCCATTTGTTTAGCATCACCAATTAAAGCTAAAGTTGCCCCTGGTCCAATTGGAGTCTCATTGGGTAAACGTTTCTGCATCGGATTATGTTGCGTACCTTCCCAGGTAACGTAACCAATTCCACCACCTAAAAAAATTCGCGTCCCAATACCCACAAGCTGTAAATATGGGTCGTTTATCAAGGGTGAAATCGCACCGGGATTCGAGTAAACCGCATTTCCTAAACGTGGCTGTAGCAAACCCAGATAAGTATAAAGCGATCGCTCCCCACCGTTAACGCCTACGATAAAATTTTGATATAGATTGCGCGGATTAAATAAATAAAATTGATTTATAGTATCGCGAGTAATAGTAGTTTCAAAGCTAGCTCTAGGGTAACAATCAGTCACTTGTCCCTGCGCTCTTACCTGTACTGGTTTACCTGCGATTAAATCTTCTATAACATTACCACCGCCGCGCATTATCTTAGAAGCCGCTTCACCACTACGTACTTCTTCCCCTTCCAAAGGTTCAGCAACACTACTAGCACCTAAATATAAATCTACCGCGCCAAAACCCGAATATGCCGGAACTCCATCCAAAGTGCAACGGCGAATTTTTATCGGTGGGTCGGTATGTCCAAGGTTAATAATGGCACCGCTTGATTCCATTTGCTCGAAAGTGCCAGTAGTAATTACATCAACTTGTTTCGCAGCTTTAGCAACACCTATTTCTACGACCTTTGCTTTTAATTCTTCAACCGTTAACACTACCGCTTTTTTAGAGTTGATTTTATCGTTTATCTCAGCAATAGTTCGCATATTATATGTATAAATAATGGATAAAGAATATATTAAGAAAAAAATCTAAAGTTTCTTAAATTGTTCACGATGACGTTATAGCTCACTCTTCGCTGTCAAATCTCCGAATCATCTAAAAGTTCATTTATCTTTTCTAAGCGATTAGACTCAGCTTTTGCTTCTTCAAAAAGGCTATTCCAATCATCAGGGGGACAATCGTTATTAAGCATTTTCTTGAAGACGTTCTTCAAATTGGTTAAGAAAAACAGGATGTGCAAAAATATTCCATCCATTAATTATTAAGCGTTGACTATCTGACAAAATTATTCATCCTCGTCAGATAATGTTGCATCAAGATCCAACTCAATACGGTCAATTAAAGATTGAGTTCGATTAAACAAATCGGAATTGATTGGTTTAATGTTTTGAGGATTTTGGCTCATATCTTGAGCTAAAAAGTTGAGAAACTTGCCAAGTACAGGGTCTTCCTGTTCTACACGAGACATTATTACTTGACCATTTGGCTCAATAATGTAGTGAATCTTATCACGTTTATTCAAGCGCAATGCTTTTCGCACATTTTCAGGAACCGTAGTTTGATATCGGTCAGTAAGAGTCGATTCTGCTTGAAAATTTAATCTTTCAGTCATAAGTTTTTCTGTACTTATAAATTAGATTATATATTACTAAAAATACCCGCAGCCTAGAAGGCTGGGGCTAATATTGCAAAGCCTACCTGCGTAGGCTAAATTAAGCGCATCTTTATCAAGAAACGGTATAACTAATTACTATTAACTCCTAACTCCTAAATCCCCGATCCATCCAAAAACTCATCGATCGCTTTATCTTCTAAACGACAACGAGTATGATTTTGTCTCAAGTGCGTTTCTAATACATGAACGACGGCAGGATTTTCGCTTAAAACTGATTTAACAATAGTTTCTGAAACGTGATGCTGTTTTTCTTGTAAATGCTCAATTTGCTGTTCTAAATGCTCAATTCTATCTACCAAAGCGCGTATTGCTTGAGCTTCGGCATCCGGCAAACGACCGTGTTCCAATGGGTCAACTTTTACACCAGAGCGATAAACAATTCTACCGGGAACGCCTACAACAGTACAATCGGAAGGTACATCTCGCAACACCACCGAACCCGCACCGATACGCACGTTGTTACCGATTTGGAGATTTCCTAAAACTTTCGCACCGGCTCCAACGACTACGCATTCTCCCAAGGTGGGGTGACGTTTACCCGTTTCTTTACCAGTACCACCCAAAGTAACACCTTGATAAATCAGCGCGTAGTCTCCGATAATTGCCGTTTCACCAATTACTACACCCATTCCGTGGTCAATAAATACACCCTTACCAATCGTTGCTCCTGGGTGAATTTCTACTCCAGTCAAAAAACGCGCTAAATGAGAAGTTAAGCGAGGCAAAAAAGGAACTCCGACATTACGCATCCAGCGAGCCATTCTGTGTAGTAGTAAGGCTTGCAAACCAGGATAGCAAAATAATACTTCTAACCAGTTACGAGCTGCTGGGTCACGTTCAAATATAATACGAAAGTCAGTAATAAGTGTTGATAACACGAGTTCGCACCCTCGGAAAGCCTTTACACGAGCTACAGTTTATCTTACCGCCCAATGGGAAGAAAAGAG
>NZ_JAYGHM010000058.1:42052-52986 GCF_034931125.1 Rivularia sp. UHCC 0363
CAATATTGTAATTCATTAATACGAGATTTTGGAACTATTCTTGCAAAGAAAGTTTGTAGTTGCGTCGTACTCCGGCTTTAAAGCTACCTACCCAAATTCTATAGGTTCCGGCTTTCCAGTCGTTACCGTTGATGCTAGCGTCTTTACTTTCACCAGTATCGTCTCCACAGCGAACTGTTTTGTCATCTGGACCAACTATTAATAGGGTCGTATCGTATCCATTACTATTCACCTTTATATTTAATTTTGGAAAATCTTTCTCTAAAACTAAAATATGGTCTGGTTTGGGGTCTGCGAAACCGATACACAAATTCTTTTGCCGATCGCGGCTGCTAATTGTGGACAATGAGTAAGAACCGCCGGTATAACCCGTTACTGCTTTAACTGCTTCCGATGGTGATAAGCTAATTTTTCCAAAAAAAGATGTATCTGCGCTTACGGAATTAGAATTAGTAACAGTAAATAGACCTACAAGGCAACCTATAAAAAATAAGATTTGGGAGCGACAAGATTTCATATATACACTTCCCTAGTTTGAGTTGGTTCTCTTATATACACGTTAACGAGGGCAAATTTCGGAATTACAAAGTCTATGACAGCTTGGCATCTGTACACTATTAGACCAAGCTGTAAGTAAGAAAGCAAAGGTCTAAAGAATGAATTTAAATTTTGCAATTTCTAACTTTTGATATAAAACATACAGTTACAATTTGTTACTTTAATATGGATTAGGTCAAAAAAATTAAAGATAGAATAAACTTTAGGGCATTAGGGAAAGATAAGTCGTAATTATTAAATCCTAACTTTTTTTACTCATTAAATAGGAACATTATCCCAGCTTTAAGTAAGTCACTATTGTCATAACTGCTAATAGTAAAAGATTGCAGTCGGTCAAAAAAAGGCTTGCCAACAATTTCTATAAACTTGAGTATGGGTAATTGACTTTCGATCAAGTTTTGACTTTTTGTCCAATCGATAAATACATAACCTTGGTTTGGTTGGGGAATGGCTGCAATGCTTTTCTGAAAACTACGATTATCGTTGAATAAATTATTTTTATTATTCAACACTAAATCCATTGTCTCGATAGAATTTGTAAAAATTTCGTAGTTATCTTTAGGTGTATGCGCTCCTAGTACCTTTGCTTGAATGTTGAAATTAGATGCTTTATTACCTGTAGTTGTTAATTGCGTCCAAGCAGAAATTTTTTGTTCATTTAAATTAATTTGACTGACTGTAAGTCCATTTCGAGCAGCTATTTCATCCAAATGCGAAATATCCGCTGGTGTTGTCGAATTCTCTGCAACGAAAACCCAGTCAGGAGTTTTATCTGTATTGGGTAACAATGCGATCGCGTATTCTCCTTTTACCCAACTAAAGATATCTTCTTTTAAGTTGATTCCCCAGCGTTTTTGCAGATTCGTTAAAGGTTGCGTAATCTGTGAAGCGATACCTTCTTCCGAACCACCAGATATGGCTGTTGCAGTTTGTTGCCAAAGTAAAGCTAAATTACTATTATCTAAATTGCTCAAATGTTTTCCCGCGATCGCAAAACCGCAAGTTGCTGGAATATATGAAAGTGCTGCGATTTTTTCAGATAGTTCTGCTGCTGGTAGCGGTGAATTAGCTAGTAAACTAGTTTCTGCGAGCAAACCGGGGGATTTTTTCGTTAAAGAAATTAATTGAGCATCATAACTCAGGGGTGATGACAACTTTAAACCTTGCCATTTTGCGACTGCGGGAAGATTAAGAAACGTTACAGCTTGAGTTTTACTTCCTAGTTGCTTGATTAGCTGCTGATATTTATCCAAGCTAGTCAAACTTAAACCTGGTGCTTGGACATTATTAACTGCTTCTCGGAGAATTTTGGCATCATTGGCAAACAATACAAAATTATCACCTACAACCGTTGCAGCCAAAGGTTTTTTGATAGAAGCCGTTTGCGGAGTATCGGAAATCAGTTTGACACCTTTATATTGTTCCACAACCAAGGAAGTTCCAGCTAAAACCCGTTTAGAAAACAAAAGTTCGATAAACTCGCGGCTTTTCGCAGCATCTTTTGTCTTGACACTCATCAAATAACCGGGTTGCTTGCCGTTGATAGCATCGCGATCAATATCATCGGTGGTTACAGCTAAAGTTATTTCACTACCCAACCAGGGTTGAACATCTTTTTTATACTCAAGTCCGGTATTAGCGAGTAAACTTGTTTTCAGTTTGGATAGCTTCAGTTCACCATCCAAAGCCTCAAAGCGATTTGGATTCACAAGCATTGAAACCATCACAGGTGCTTGTTTAGAAACAAATACAGCACCACTCGGTTTAACCGTTTCACTTAAATTCAGCGGATTTCGAGATAATCCATTACAACCAGCGATACCAGTTAACAGCAGCGCGATCGCGATCGCACTTACGGAACGGAATAACAATTTTCTATTTATAATTCTTTTCACGCTTGCCCCATTGCGGCGTTTTTGACCCCACTAATTATTAAAGCGTGTTCTGGGAAAAATGGGGAAGGGGTGAGGTTGATCGCAATGTTTCCAACTCCATAGAATATGGTCAAGATGTAGCTAATTTTCCTAGATTATTCTTAAAACCTTTGATTAGTGCTGATGCTAAGAGGAGAGTTTTCTGTCAACATAATAAATATATAGATTTTTTTGAGAAATTCCTCATGACGGGGAATAACTTTGGTCAACCATGAATCAAATCACTGTAGAGGAACTCGCAAAACGTTTAGCTTCCTCAGAGTCTTCAATTCAACTTGTAGACGTGCGCGAACCACAAGAAGTCAGAACAGCAAGTATCGAAGGTTTTGTCAATTTACCTTTGAGTCAATTTGCCGAGTGGGGAAACGATATTCAAACTCGCTTGGAACCGGATAAAGAAACTTTGGTTCTATGTCATCACGGTGTTCGTTCTGCTCAAATGTGTCAATGGTTAACATCTCAAGGTTTTACAAATGTGAAAAACATTACGGGAGGTATTGATGCATATTCAATGTTAGTTGACCATTCGGTTCCTCAATATTAAAGAATAAAAAATTTTGGGCTTTAAATTACCCTACGGCAAGACGCTTCCGCGTCAATAGATTTTGGATTAAGTACTCGTGCAAAATAAATTAAATATTTCGTCTGGGGAGGGAATAGGGAGTAGGGAAAGTTTATATAACTCACGAGTAATTATATAAATAATTTTGCGTTAGTATTTAATTCCACAAATAAATCTAAAAACCCGCGTATTGAAGGGTTTCCTTGGCTTAAAGCAACTGCTCCCAGGTTGTACTATTAAGAAATTAGAGGTCAATACAAAATATCCCTGAATATTATTGATGATTAGCAAATAATTCGTATATATGCACACCCCGTTTCTAAAATAGCTGTGGGAAAATACTTATGAAGCGGGTTTTGTTTATGTATTTAGAATACAGGTTCGATTGTATGGAATAGTACTCTTACTCAGGACAAAACTATTTGTAAATGTAAAGGTATTGCAGTACACGATAATCATTGTGTATTTTGCACGATCATTATTAAATCTCAAATAATAGCACTTAAAAAATTTCGTTTTTTTAAAACTGATAAAAACTGTGTTTCAACCATCCCCTATGCAAGTCCAGTTAACGAATCGACAACAACGTATTCTTTGGGCGACTGTGCGTCACTATATAGCTACAGCAGAGCCTGTGGGTTCTAAAGCTTTGTTAGAAGAGTTCGACTTGGGTGTAAGTTCAGCAACGATTCGCAACGTCATGGGAGTCTTGGAAAAAGCTGGACTGCTCTATCAACCTCATACTTCAGCAGGAAGAATACCTTCGGACTCTGGCTATCGAATTTATGTAGACCAATTAATCACACCTTCTCAAAGCTTAGAAAAAGAAGTCGAAGCCGCATTACAAGGACGTTTAAAATGGGAAGATTGGAGTTTAGAAACATTATTGCAAGGGGCCACGCAAATTTTAGCGACCTTGAGCGGTTGTGTGAGTTTAATTACAATACCGCAAAATAATTCATCAGTATTGCGACATTTGCAATTAGTGCAAATTGAGACGGGACAGATCATGTTGATTGTAGTCACCGATGGTTATGAAACTCATTCAACATTAATGGACTTACCTTCCGCATCGGAAGAAAATAGACCTGATGTAGAGGTCGTGGATAGGGAATTGCAGATTGTTTCCAACTTTTTAAACAGTCAACTGCGCGGTAAAAGTTTAATGAAACTAGCCTTGCTGGACTGGAGTAAATTAGACCGAGAATTTCAGTGCTACGGCGAATATTTGAAAACATCCCTAGTAGAATTGACTCGTCGCACCTTTTCACCCACAACTACACAAATTATGGTGCGTGGAGTTTCAGAAGTTTTACGTCAACCAGAATTTTCTCAAATACAGCAAGTACAAACCATAATTCAACTGCTTGAAGAAGAACAAGAAAAATTATGGCGGTTGATATTTGATGATACAGAATTAGAACATATAGACAAGCCACAAGTAACAATTCGTATTGGTTCGGAAAATACCTTAGAACCCATCCGTACTTGCACCTTAATTTCATCCATGTATCATCGAGGTTCGATACCAGTAGGAAGCGTCGGGGTTTTGGGTCCCACAAGGCTTAATTACGAAAACGCGATCGCACTTGTTGGAGCAGCAGCTGAATATCTCTCCGAAGCAATGAGCAGTTAAGAGTTAGGAGTGAGGAGTTAGCAGTTCGGAGTTAAGAATACCGGAGTTATTAATCAGTGACATCAGTGAAATCCATTTAATCCGTGTTATGAGTTAAATTGATAACTGATAATTGATAACTGATGAGAAAAATTATATTTTGGTTGCTTTGGGCTGGATTTGCGATCTATGCTTTTGCTTTTGCTCCACCGAATCAACCCGACACTTTTGAATTGATTAAAAATCTTTCAACTGGACAATGGGAAGGAATCAACCCTTTGATTATTTCGCTATTTAATTTAATGGGAGTATTCCCTTTAATCTATAGCTGTATGGTGTTTATTGATGGTAAAGGACAAAAAATACCGGCTTGGTTATTCGCAACCTTTTCTTTCGGAGTCGGTGCTTTTGCTTTGTTACCTTACTTGGCTTTACGGGAACCAAACCCCGATTTTGTCGGAGAAAAAAATGCTTTTCTCAAATTATTAGATTCTCGGATTACTGGTATTGCATTAAGTATCGGAGCAATAATTTTAGTATTTTATGGCTTACAGGGAGCCAATTGGAGCGATTTTGTCCGACAATGGCAAACTGACCGCTTTATTCACGTAATGAGTTTAGATTTTTGTCTGCTTTGCTTACTTTTCCCGGCACTTTTGGGTGACGATATGGCAAAACGGGGAATGAAAAATCCTATTTTATTTTGGTTTGTAACACTGATACCGTTGTTTGGTCCTTTAGCTTATTTATCCGTGAGAAAACCATTACCGGATAATACTCAAAAAGAAATAATTAACAAACGACAAGCAGCAGTAAATTAATTTTTTTGTATTTTTTTCGTAATTAATTGTATTTTTAGGGTGTGTTACGGCACGAATAACCTTGATTTCGCAAAGCCGTAACGCACCGCTTTCTAATTAATGGTGCTTTACTAAAAGTAATTAACCTACACTAACTTGACTTGTATCAACATTAGTCGCACCATTGACTCCTTGAGCAACAGAAACCATTTTATTTAAAATATCTTGGCTGGGAACGCTTCCTTTTAAAACTACTGTAGAGCTAGTTTGAGCAACCCAAAGACCTTCAATATCATCCAATTGAGAATCTTCATCGAAAGCCAATGCAACTCTCTTAGCTAAACCACTCTGGTCGTATTCACCATTCAATCCCACACGTTCTGGAGCAATTGATTGAGCAGTATTCGCTTGCTGTGTTGGTTGTGCTTGCTGCGTAGATTGCGGTGCTTGTGTTGCTTGGGGTGTAGGATTTACTTGTGCATTTTTGGGTTTTTCCATACCAAAAAGTCTTTTTAGCCAGCCCATATTATTTCTCCAATTAAGGTCACATCAACTGTGAATATATAGGTTGGATGAATAAGTTACATCTGTCGTTAAAAGGAGATATTGTGCTTGTTATTACAGCCTTAGATATAGTTTCGTCTGGGTGTTACTAATCCTCTAGATAAAACTAAGTAAGTAAATATAATTTTCTATTAAAAGATAGTATTAATATGCTTTATTTTGTCCCTTTAATCCTCAACTATTACAACATCGTGAAAGCGATTATAGTCAATACTACGTCTACCATCCCGCGTTTTAGATAGAATATCAGCAAAGCGATGATTCCAAAGAATGTCTTTAGGAATATACGAATGATAAGCGTGGATATTACTAGAAACGGTTTGATCGATTCCGGTTAAAGTTACTACTATTTCCATTTCCGAATCTAACATCTCATCTAAAGTTACCCCGTAAAAGGGGCTGTTTTCATTAATTGGATGCATAACCGTCCAAGTTAAAGCGAAAAGTGATGAGCGATCGCGATATAACGGTAATTTATAAAACTTTCGCATCTCAACTTCTTCCTGAGTAATTTCGCTAATTACCAAGCTGACATTAACTTGAGCTTCTAAAATCCAGCTTTGACGTTCGTTTGCAACTCGAAACATCAAAGTTGGGACACCCTCATGAATAGTAATTACTGCTACACGACTAAACATGACTCGTGCTTTAGGAAGAGAAAACCGAGCAAACACCAATCCACTTCCCATTGATACTCCTAAAAGTCCCAATAAAGCTTCAATCGCAACTAAAATATTGGCAAAAAGCGTTTTCGGATACATTGCACCATAGCCGATAGTTGCCATTGTTTGCACGCTAAAAAAAAATGCGTCAGAGAAACTTCCTTCACGCATTTTTTCTATCCCATCACCCGCTGCTAAATAGAGAAAAGCAAATAAAACATTAGTAATTATATATCCCGCACTTACTACTGCAAATAACTTGATCCAGGAAAGAGTTAATAATGTATGATACAAATCCCCCCAATCAAACTTAGATACTCCTTTACGAACAATGTTTAACTTTCCATCAAGGTTAATTAGACGAGATGGTAAGATTTTTTTTTGATGAGTTTTATTCATTGATTGTTAAATCAAATATCAGTAGAAAATACGCTCCTCTACATTATCTAACGTAAAGGAACATAATCAAAACATAGGAAATAGGCAATAAAAAACCCACTGAGTATTTCTATAACTCCTAACTCCTACTCCCTTCCCATTTTAAATTTACCTATCTCTCTTTATTTCTTTCCTCTGCGGTCTCTGTGTCTCAGCGGTTTTTTCATCAGTAATCTTCTGACGGGAAAGGAGTAACTATTAACTCCTAAACTTAATTTAATCTATCGATCATTTCCGCTAATTCTTGCGTATGATTACTCTCTTCTTCAATCATATTGCTGACGAATTTTTCTATATCGCTGTTGCTACCTTTCAGTGCATCTAGGAGTTTTTCATAAAGTCCTAAAGCCTGCTTTTCATGAGCTAAACTTGCCTTCAATATATCTTTTACTGAATAGCTTTCTAATTCTGCAATTGGAGCAATACGCGAGTGAGGAATTCCGTTAATACTTACTAACACTTTCCCGACTTTTTGAGAATGAAATAGCGATTCTTCGGCTTGTTCTTCTAGAAAATCGACAATTTCGCTTTTATTATTATCATTAGCTATTAAAGAGTAAGTTGTGTAACGAACCACCCCCGCTAATTCAAACTCTAAAATTTGCTGTAGAAAATTAATGGCTCGATCTCGGTTAAATTGGATCATTTCAGTTATTACAAGACTAGTTTTTTGATCGGATATCTATACAAATGTAATCAGTCTAAAATTGTAACAATTCTAGTTAAAGAAAAAATTGCGCTAACTTATCATCAATTTGAGCAGTTGTTAGCTAAATAAACTCTAGTAGCGGCGGTCTTTTTCCAATCTCAAACATTTGAAATAAACTATAGCCGCTAATCGCATCTATGAAATAAATAAAGACATGAATAGGAATTTTTACCGTCTGATTTTTTTAATTTAGCTATTAATTTACTATCACTTACGCATTTACTTTTTATTAGTATACTTGTTTAAATATATAAATAAAGGAATATTTTTACTAGTTAAGTCGGATATAAATTTATTAAAATTCTCTCAATAAAAGGTTAAGAAAACCCTTACTATGATTATCTTATTGCTACTACTTTTATTTTATATAGCAAAAAATCTAGAGAGTTCCGCATTGCTACATCTCCCAAGTTCTGGTCATAACTAACTAAATATTTAATTTATTTTCAACTAACTGGAATTTTCTTTTTATTTTGAGGAGAGGTAGCAGTAATACTTCGTAAATACAAACCTCCGACAGATAATAAAAATGATACATAGGCAACAGCTTGAACTAAATACAAGTGTTCCCTGTAACCAAATAATACTTTGAGAATGACTCCGGGAAACTTTTTATCAGGCAATATATTTGATGTATTCCATACCATCGGACCTAATATACAAGAGTGATTTGCAGAAATTTGAGAGGAAAAACATAGATTCCAGGTACTATCGCTAAGAGCTAAAGTTGCAAAAGCCTGGTCAAATTTGCGTAGCGCTCCTACTACTAATCCCGCAACAATCAACACCAGAAAAATACCCATCACCTGGAAGAACAGACGAATATTTATTTTCACACCCCATTTAAAAATCAGCGCACCAATTAATGCTGCAAATAATATACCTGCCACTGCACCAATTATGGGAACTAAACCCTCTTGAAAATTAGAAGCAATGAATAAAACAGTTTCCACACCCTCACGTAAAACAGCAATTAAAACTAAAGTAAAAACCCCCCAACCAGCTTGAGAATCTGCTCGCAAAACGGTTTGTACCGCTCCCTCAACTTCAGCTTTCATAAACCTGGCTTGTTTTGTCATCCAGATCAGCATCCAGCTAAGCATCGCGATCGCAATTACGCTGAATGTTCCTTCCATTAACGGTTTAACTAAATTTGCATATTGAGGATTAACGAGCTTCGCGGCTTGAATTATCGAAGCAAAAACTGCTCCAATCGCTGCACTCAGCCCAATTCCAGCACCGACACCAGCATATACCCAAGCGTTGAGTCTGGATTGATTAGCTTTAGCCAACATTGCCAGTACTATACCAACTACAAGAGCCGCTTCTACTCCTTCTCGGAGAGTTATGATAAAGGTAGGTAAGGCTGCACTAAAGTCCATTTTTGTCAATTATTAGTTATCAATTAAAAGTTAGGAGTTAGGAGTTAGGAGTTTTATTTCTCCCCTACTCCCCTACTCCCTTTAAATTAGCCGAAATCCCTTAACATTTTTTTCAATTCGAGATTATGCATCTCTTCTTGTCCAATCATATTACGAGCGAATTCTTCTAAATAAATGCTAGCATTTTCAACTGTATGTAAAAACTTTTTATACAGATCCAAAGCCTTTTGTTCGTGTGACAAGCTTTCTTCTAAGATATCCTTAACTTTATGCTTGTAGGTTTCTTCCATAGGGGCAATTTTCAGGCTAGGATGTCCACCATCTATTCCTGTAAGAATTTCTCCTACTTGTTGAGCATGAAGCAATGATTCAGTAGCTTGCGCTTTAAAAAAATCCACAATGGGAATGCGATAAGGTCCTGTTACCATCAGTGAATAATGAGTGTAGCGCACTACTCCTGCTAGTTCAAATTCCATGATCGCATTTAACAGTTCGATTGTCTTTTTATTGTCAAGTTCTTGCATCAGATTATAATTCGCGAAGAGGTTTATTAGTCGTGATAATTCGAGTTAATAGTCAGGAGAAAAGCACTGAAAAGTGGTCAGTCAAAAGTATTATTTATAACTTGTCCTTTTCTGCTCAGAAGAGTTCTGTTTCTATTCCTAACTTTTACTCAGCTTTAACTAATTTTAAACTCTTCTTAAGTTTCTGCTTGCTCAATACGATCTGTTTCAACTATTCTTTTTGTTTGATGGTGCTTTAGATTTTTATGACTTTTTGAGAGTTTTCCTCAATGACATCCACTAATTTAGCTACTTCTTCTGGTGTTTTCACGGGTGCGGATGGAGGAATGACGGTGGGCCAAGCTGTTACTAATTCGCTCATACTGCTTGTAATGGCTTTGTCTTCTTCTGGATGCGCTGTATTCATTTGACCAGAAATGTTTTTATACAAGTCTTGAGCATAAAGCACAAAGCCCCGAGAATCTTGATATTCAATGTCTTCGACGATTTTACCATTGGCGATCGCCGCTTCATATTCTTGTTTTGCTGTATTTAAGATGCGATCAATTACAGCCATCACAAATTCTGGTTTGTTGCGTTCTTCGGATGGTAGGGCTGCGATCGCTCCGTCTACAGCTTCCATTGATGACGCAAAGCTAGTAGCGACTTTGGCATCTTTGGGCTTACTTTTAACTAAATCGTGTAAGCCATCTAAAGTAGTTTTAAATTCTTTGACATTACGCTCTGTTAGTTGGTCTTGGACATCGCTATAGATTTCTTCTACCGGATGTCCGATATGAGGTTCAGCTTGTTTCGGCTCGTTTTTATCTAACAATTCTTTCGCAACCAAAAGGTGTCCTTTCATTAATCCCATTTTGGTCATATATCCTACATCTTTTGCTTCACCACTTTGACTAGCTTGAGTTTGAGTAACGGTCGGAGTTGCAGGTGTGTTTTCTGCCGTGGGAGCATTGTCACCAAGGCAAGAACTCAAGGTCACTACTGCAACAACCGCAGCAGCCAAACATATATAGCGAAGTGGTTTCATTTTGCTCCTAAAAGTATTTTTACTTATTGCTAATCAACTTTGTTTGACATTATGTCGTTTTTAGCTTTGGTTATTATGCATCTAATGCAATTATTTATTAACTACCTGATATATTTAATTAAAAAATATTAATAAGTGATTCTATTAACTAAGAATTTT
>NZ_JAYGHM010000059.1:0-51558 GCF_034931125.1 Rivularia sp. UHCC 0363
GAAAACGAATTAATTACTGCTGTCGATTTACCTCCATCTTTGAATGTAAAGTCTTATTACTTAAAAGTTAGAGATAGGGCTTCTTATGCTTTTGCTTTAGTTTCAGTTGCAGCAATGCTGGAAATTGAAAATAATTCAATTAAAACGGCACGTTTAGCGATGGGTGGAGTTGCTCATAAACCTTGGAGAGCAACGAATGCAGAAGACATTTTAGTCGGTGCTTCCCCAACTGAGGAAGTATTTAGACAAGCCGCAGAAACTGCATTGCAGGGAGCGCAAGGTTATGAACATAATACTTTCAAAATTGAACTTGCGAAACGGGCAATTGTGCGATCGCTGACGACAGTAGCAGAGTAAAGGGATGGGGAGATGGGGAGATGGGGAGATGGGGAGACAAGGTGACAAGGAGACAAGGAAACAAGGTGAATATAATTATTAACTACTTAACTCCTAACTATTCCCAATGGCCTATGCCCAATCCCCAATGCCCAGCCATTAATCTAAAATCTAAAATCTAAAATCCAAAATTGAAATGACTCAAACAATCGGAAAACCTTTAAATCGCGTTGACGGTAATCTTAAGGTTACTGGTGGCGCACTTTATTCGGCAGAATTTCCTCAAGAAAACCTTGCTTATGCTGTTGCGATCGGTAGCAAAATTGCACGGGGAAAAATCACAAGTATTGATACGAGTGCAGCAGCAAGTTTACCAGGAGTAACAAATGTAATTACTCACGAAAATGCTCCGAAGCTAGAGAAAGTTAAAACATTTAATCAAGGTGGAACGGCAGCAGAAAATTATTTACCACTGCAAGATAATAGTATTTACTATAGTGGACAACATATTGCTGTAGTAGTTGCAGATAGTTTAGAGCAAGCAACTTATGCTGCTACGTTAATTAATATTACCTATGAAGAAGAAAATCCTATCTTAGGAATGGAAAAATACCGAGGAGATGCTTTTGAACCAGACCATATTATGGGAAAACCTCCTAAATCGGTACGAGGAAATCCAGATACTAGTTTGGCACAAGCAGAGGTGAAAATAGAAGCAACTTATACTACTCCCATCGAAACTCATAATCCGATGGAACCTCATGCGACTATTGTTGTATGGGAAGAAAATAAACTAACGGTTTACGATTCTACCCAAAATACTTACGGTACAAAAAGTGCTTTAGCTACAGCTTTCGGTGTTACTGAAGATAACGTGCGTGTTGTATGTAATTTTATTGGCGGTGCTTTTGGCTGTAAAGGTGCAACTTGGTCGAATACTATTTTAGCTGCAATGGCAGCTCGTCAAGTTAACCGTCCGGTAAAGCTGGTTTTAACCCGCGAAGATATGTTTAATGTGGTGGGACATCGTGCACAAACCGAACAAATCGTTAAACTAGGAGCAAAACGCGATGGTAGTTTGACTGCAATTGTCCATTTGGGTATTTCTCAAACCTCGATGTTTGACAATTTTGTTGAAGCTTTCACTACGGCTACACCTTTACTCTATGCTTGTCCTAATTTAGAAGTATCGCAGCGTTTAGTTAAATTAAATAGAAGTACACCAGCTTGGATGCGTGCGCCTGGGGAAAGTCCTGGTACTTTTGCTTTAGAATCAGCAATGGATGAGCTTGCTTACGCTTTGAAAATCGACCCGATTGAATTAAGATTGCGTAACTATGCCGATGTTAACCCTGAAGATAATTTACCTTGGTCGAGTAAGTCTTTGAAGGAATGCTATCAAATCGGTGCAGAAAAGTTCGGTTGGTCAAAACGCAATCCCGAACCCGCTTCGATGCGCGACGGACGTTATTTAATTGGTATGGGTATGGCAACTGCGACATATCCTGTATGGCTTTTCTCCGCTACCGCTAAAGCTAAAATGTTAGCCGATGGTAGCGTTGTGGTGCAAAGTAGCACTCACGATATGGGTGGTGGTACGGCTACCGTAATGGCACAACTGATTGCGGATACTTTGGATTTACCCTTTGAAAAGGTCTGCTTTGAATATGGGGACACTAGACTACCGAAAGCACCTGTCAGTGGTGGTTCGGCGACTGTCGGTACTGTGGGTTCTGCGGTACATGGTGCAGTTAAGGCATTGCAAGCCAAGGTTTTGGAGCTTGCAGGTAAAGATATAAATGATTCTCCTAAAATAGAAGAGTACGCAGAAATACTGAAGAAAAATAATCTTGAACAAGTCGAAGTAGACTATACTTTTCAGCCAGATAAAGACAAAAAGTACTCAAAACACGCTTTCGGCGCTCAATTTGTGGAAGTGCGGATAGATCCTGATTTTGGAGAAGTGCGTATTAACCGTTACACCGGAGCTTTTGCTTGCGGCAAGATATTGAATGAGAAGACAGCGCGATCGCAATTCATGGGGGGTATTATTATGGGTATCGGTATGGCTTTGATGGAAGAAACTTTAGTTGACCCAAGTTTAGGTCGGGTAATGAACGCAAATCTTGGTGAATACCACGTTCCTGTAAATGCAGATATTCCCGATATTGACATTGAAATGATTGAGGAAGTTGATAATCATGTTAATCCGATTGGGACAAAAGGTATCGGTGAAATTGGAATTACAGGTGTTGCTGCTGCGATCGCGAATGCTGTTTATCATGCTACGGGTAAACGGATTCGCGATTTACCAATTACCCCCGATAAGGTGATGTGATTAATAGTAGAGACGTAGCAGTGCTACGTCTCCCTATATTTTAATTTGTAAACGAAAATTTAATCAAGGGATTATTAAACGCAAAGGGACGCTGAGGGAAGCGCAGAGGAACACAGAGAAAATTAATATAATGAAAGAATTAAAAAATATAATTTCAGCTATAGAAGATTTAAAAGCAACTAATGAAACAGCGATCGCAACTTTAGTAAAAGTCAGCGGCTCGACTTACAGAAGTCCCGGTGCGAGAATGTTAATGACTGCTAATAGTAATATTATTGGTGCTATTAGCGGGGGTTGTTTGGAAAGTGATGTTTTTGATAAAGCCCAAGCTGTAATTGAATCTGGAAAACCTCGTGTAATCAAGTACGATACAACCTCCGAAGAAGATATGATTTGGGGTTTAGGGCTTGGTTGTCAGGGGATTGCTTATGTTTTAATTGAGTCTTTGCAGGAGAATAAATTACAGGAAATTGCTTTTATCAAAAAGTGTTTGGATACTCGAAGCTATGGGGCGATCGCTACGATAATTATAGTTGAAGGTGAAGCTAAAACCCAAGTCGGACAGCGTTTATTATTGGGTGAAGATACTATTATTAGTAATTTGACGGATGACAATCTGTTAACGGAAGTTTTAAGCGACACTAAAGCAGCATTGCAAAATAATTCTTCTATTTTAAAAGAGTATCAGTTAGTAACAGGAAAAATCGAAGTTTTTATCGAAGTAATTCAACCACCTCTATCTTTGATCGTATTTGGTGCTGGTTACGATGTCCTACCACTAGTAATTTTCGGTAAACAACTTGGTTGGGATATAACTGTAGTAGATAACCGTCAGCGAGAAGCCAGTAAAAAACGTTTTGAACAAGCCGATAAAATACAGCTTTCTGCTCCCGAAAATGTTTTAGAGCATATTGAAATTACAGAGCGTACCGTTGCTGTAGTTATGAGTCATAATTATTTAGATGATTTAGAAATGCTCCAATTACTGCTACCATCTAATTTAAAATATTTAGGAATACTTGGTCCGAAAAAAAGAACAAATCGCATCCTAGAAGAATTAAAATCAGCAGGAATTACATCGAATGCGAATATTTACAGTCCCGTAGGATTAGATATCGGTGCAGATAACGCTGAAGAAATTGCTCTTTCCATAGTAGCTGAAATCCAAGCCGTAATATCTCAACGTAACGGAGAATTTTTAAAAAATCGTAATGCTCCAATTCATGCTAAGAAAGAATAGAAAACCTCACCCTCTTTCCCTCTCCTTGTTAAGGAGAGGGATGTCCGTTAGGATAGGTAAGATGAACCGTGATAATTGGTAATTGGTAATTAATGGGAAATGTTGGTTTAATAATATTAGCTGCGGGAAAATCAAACCGCATGGGTAAACCAAAACAACTGTTAACTTATCAAGGAAGTAGTTTAATATCTCATGCTGTAAAAACTGGTTTGAATTCTATTTGTAAACCCGTAATAGTAGTATTAGGTGCTTATGTAGAACACATTAAACCACAAATAAATAAATTCCCCGTACAGATAATAGAAAATCCCTATTGGAAAACAGGAATGTCATCTTCAATTCATGCGGGTATTACTGTAATCAAAACGAGTCATCCTAATTTAGATGCTGTAATTATCGCACTTGCAGACCAACCATTAATAAATCAAACGGTTTTTAATCAATTGGTTCAAAGCTATCAAGAAACGCAAAATATCATAATTGCTTCTGCTTACGATGATATTATCGGTGTTCCGGCTTTATTTGATCGCAGTCTTTTTACAGAATTGAATAACCTTGAAGGTGATAAAGGTGCAAAAACCTTGATGCGTAAATATCAAGATGAAATATTAACTATTAACATACCACAAGCAGCTATTGATATTGATACACCAGATGATTATGAGAAGTTGTTGGCTTTTTAAGCAGGTAACATTAGAATTTTACAAAATATTGTAGTGGGAGCATCTTGCTCCCTAATTTATAAATGTTGCTCCCTAGTTTATTTCCTACATCCTCTCTAAAACATCAATTCCTAACAAAAATAACCCCAATTTCAAAGTTCTCGCACTCAAATCGCATAAAGCCAAACGCGATGTTCTCGTTGGTTCTTCCGATTTCAAAACCGGACAGCTTTCAAAGAATTGATTGAACTTTTCACTCAATTGATAAAGGTATTCACATAAACGATTTGGAAGTAATTCCTGCTCAACTTCTGCAATCACTTCATCTAGCTGCAATAGATGTTTTGCTAAAGTAAATTCCGCTTCTTCTTGCAGGTTAATTTTGACATTTTCACCCAAATTTTCATAGTCGATATTACCTTTACGACTAATGCTTTGGGTTCTTGCATAAGCGTAAAGCATATAAGGTGCAGTATTACCTTTGAGCGCGAGCATTTTGTCAAAACTGAATTTATAATTACCTGTCCGATTTTGACTCAAATCAGCATATTTTACCGCACTTATTCCCACCACTTTGGCAACATTAGCAATAAATTCTTCCGTTTCTTCTCTTACTTCTTCCTGTGTTAATCTACTTTTTAAATCCTCGCGAGCGCGAGCAACTGCTTCATCCAATAGATCCCGCAATCTTACTGTATCACCAGAACGAGTTTTAAATTTCTTGCCATCTTCTCCCAATACTAAACCAAAGGTTACGTGAACTATTTCTACATCTTCAGGAATCCAATTAGCACGATTTGCTACTTGAAAAAACCCTGCAAAATGGCTTGCTTGTCCAGCATCGGTAACATAAATTAACCTTTTGGCTTTATCTTGCTGTATGCGGTAGCGTAAAGCTGCTAAATCCGTTGTCGCGTAGTTGTAACCGCCATCGGATTTCTGTACAATCAACGGTAATGGTTCGCCTTCCCTATTTTTAAACCCTTCCAAAAATACTACCTTTGCACCTTGATTTTCTTCCAATAATCCAGCTTGATTTAAATCTTCCACAACCGCTGGTAAAAAAGGATTGTAAAAAGATTCTCCCCTTTCCTCTACCTTAATATCGAGTAAATCGTAAATTATTTGAAATTCTTGCCGCGATTGTTCGCATAGTAACTTCCAAGCGTGGACTGTATCTTCGGCTCCTGCTTGCAATTTTACAACTTCTTGCCGCGCTCGTTCTTGAAAATCTTCATCTTCATCAAACCGCTTTTTAGCTTGCTTGTAAAAATTCACTAAATCTCCAATATCCAAAGCATTAGCAGTAGTTAACGCTGATGGTGAAACTTCCCGCAGATAAGTAATCAACATCCCAAACTGCGTACCCCAATCACCCACATGATTCAACCGCAGTACATCATGTCCGCGAAATTCTAAAATTCTTGCGATCGCATCTCCAATAATTGTAGAACGTAAATGTCCGACGTGCATTTCTTTGGCAATATTCGGACTGGAAAAATCCACAATCTCCCGTTTGGGATGGGAAGACACGGGAACTCCCAATCGGGAATCGGTTTGAATCGAATTTAATTGAGCTTCGAGGTAAGATGAAGTCAGTCGCAAATTGATAAAACCGGGGCCAGCAATTTCCGGAGTTTCGCAGATATCGGAGACATCAAGATGATCTACTACAAGATGCGCGATATCTCTCGGCTTTTGTCCCAACTTCTTCGCTAAACTTAAAGCCATATTTGCTTGATAATCGCCAAATTTAGGGTTTGACGCAGGAACTAAAATTGGGTCAATATCTATGTATTCATCACCGAAAGCCTTACCCAAAGCCTGCTTTAACTTATCTTTTAGCTGTTCCTGTGTAGCGTTCATATATATATATAACTATAAAACTTATACTATACAATACATTACTGCTTCCAGATGCAGTCGTGCCAACAGATTTGATTGTCAGCTTCCGAACTACATCTCAGAAAATATAATACTGCTAGTATTGCTCAACCCAATATTAAGCATATATCTGCGCTATTCATTAACTTGCCAAAGCAAATAAGCTTATGTGCCATTTAGGAATATTTGCTTTTTATTCTCTATTCCTTACGAGTTATATGGCTGAGCCAAGCTGCGCCTAAATAAATAAAAACAAATTCCTAAGTAAGTCGGTACAAATAAAACCAACTATGTAACAAAATGTAAATTTGTCTTAAAGCCTTGACCCTACTCCCTACTCCCTACTCCCTTGTCCCTACTCCCTTGTCCTAATGCCGAACTACTTGTATCTAATTAAGTTTACACAAACACTTATCAAGTTGGATCAAAATGTTTTTTATTTGCATTAATTTCTTACTTATGACAGATATCATTAGTTAAATACCTTTTATACTACTTTTGATAGATGTTAAATATATAGCAATTCGATCTATCTATGGTGTTGCTAAAGTATCGCTTTAGGTTATTCATTTTATCGACTTACTAATTACTTTATTGCTATATAGAGATATATTAAATTTTGGATAGATAAGCTTATTACTTGTTTTGCAAGAAAAAATCCCCATCTTGTTTATAAATTCAAGTAACATTAAATTTAAAGTTTTGATGAAGATAATATGTTTTTTTGAATTATAGGCGGTTTTTTTTATGATAGACTCTTGACAGAACTAACGATAATTTATTAATAGTAAGTGTAGTTCCATATAAAGTCTCAGAGACTACTATTTTCAAGGAAAAAACTGTCTTTGAAACAGTTTCGTGCTAATAGTAAGTTATCAAATACAAAATCCTTATTGACAGGCAAGTTCGGTAAACATCCATTCCGCTTAATCGATAGATGACTCATATTTATGGCTTCAATCCGTAAATATTTGTAAATTTTATCTTTTTTAAGATAATTTAGGTAATTTTGCTTTGGAGTATTTAATAACCAACACTTAAAACAAGAAAAACTACTTGAATTTGTAACATTTTCATCGTGGTGTCTGCATTTTTGGGATGTAAAAAAACATGAAACTGAGTCATAAATAATGGTCATTAATGGCTGGTAATGCTTGATTCCATCCGTTGTTCTAGCTCTTTAGCAATCGATTTTTACCCAGAGTTTGAGTTTTCTTTCTCGTTTAACACCATATAAAACTACTTATTCTCTGGAAGTTATACATCCACAGTAGTTGCAAAAGCATAGAGAGAATGCATACATATCATAAAATAATCGCATACTGCATAATCTCAATAAATAGCACCCATATATAAGTAGGGAACATTAAAATGATAAAGGCTACTAAATATGATTTGCAAAAAGCTAAAAAAAGAAAGGTTCAGCTTATTGTTGATGAAAGTTCATAAAACACAGTTTCAAAGTTTTCAATCTAGCTTTTCCGTAATTAACAAAGCACAATCAAAAATAGCAGTTATTTAAAAATTATGTATTATTTGCATTTGGAGATTAATACATGGAAAGATCTAATAATATCCCATAGGTAAGTTAAAGATTTATTCGTACTAACCCAGGAATAATCCCCCGAAACACTTGCAATGTCAGGGGGAAAAGCTTCCGAGGTTAGCTGCACATCGTAAACAAAATTAGCAAAGATGTAGAACCTTGGCGGGGATTTAACCTACAGCAATGCGTTACCATTCACGGCAGCTTATAAAAATTATGTCACATCAACTCAGTTTTCTACAAGGCTTTGTAGGGTACGGTTCCGTGCAAAGCAACCTATTCACCGCTTTGAAGAGCAACCGGATGCTAAAAAAGATACAGCAATTTTTACGGATAGAAAGCGATATAGGCAGCATAGTTAAACGCCTTCTTGAAATTATATTGTTGGCGGATATAGGTAAATTTCTCAATCAAATTTCTCAAGAATTAAAATTATTTCAGCATAAGTGCCTGTCCCGTAATACTTTGGCGCTTGGGACTAAAAATACTCAATGGAATCAACCGACTACTGATAGACTTAGAATTTCAAACTATCAGTACATTAGGCAATTAAAAAAGTTCGTCACTCAATCTTCGAGCGGCAGCGAGCAAGGTGATATATTTTACTTTTGCAAAGCTATGTGGCAATGTAATTATTGGTTAAAAAAAATACAACTTTTCAAGAAAAAGGTTGCCGAGTGTGAAGAAAAGTTAATTTATGACCTGCAACGCTGGCTTGTTGAACGCAACATTTATCGGTTATCTAAATTTCAGTTAATTAATCATTAAAGTTGTAGAGGTATGGGAATAATGCAGAACGTGTTATCCCAAGAACAGCTATGCAAAAATATCATCGCGACTTTGGGTGAAAGCCTGAGCGACCAGGATATACAAAGCTGCTTGAAGGGAGTAGAAATAATTGAGCCAGAAGTTGCAAAGCTGTTTTGGCAAGGATTAGAAGCAAAACCCGGTATTTATATTGTGCTTGCGGGTCAAGCAAGACTTCTCGATAGTTCGGATAATTTAATTGCAACTGTTAAGAGTGGTGTATCTTTCTCTGAACAGAGTTTATTCAGGGAACAGAATCTTGACTTGAGTGCAAGGGCTTCCAATTCTTTAAAGCTTGCCTTTATCGATGGTGAAGTAATACATGATTTGATGGAGAAATATCCTCAAATTCGAGAGCATCTCTACAGACGTGCGGAATTTTGGGACATATTGCTGCTGTGTCGTCATTCTCAACTATCCCGCTCCGACCCAGAAGAGATGTTTAAAGCTCTGTGTTTATTTGAGCGCTATCATATTGAGCCTGGAGGAAGCACTAATAAACTATTTGAGGATAATCAATTACTAATATTGCGACAGGGGGAACTAAAAAATGACGCAAATCGGACTTTGACTCCAGGGAATATCTATACAGATACCAATGGAAAATGGTCAGTAACACAACCAACGATCGCCTATAGCCTGAAAAGTTCTAACTTGCAATTAGCCTTTGCAGAGTGGGATCAGTTGAAAACGTGGATTAACCCATCAGAGCAAATCTCGCCCCGCGAAGTTCGTCCTCGAAACCGAATTAGTAAAGCATTTCCTAAAGCTGAGGGAGGTGTTAGCGACAGAAAAATTATTCCATTCCCTTCCCCTTCAGCCCAAAAGCAGAAAACAAAACCTTATTTTCCCAGCCCCAAAGTTAAGGCTAAGCATATATGGGAACATCTGAGTAAACAATATCCTTTTTATGCTCAACAAAGCGCTTCCGACTGCGGCTGTGCTTGTTTGGTAATGATTGCCAGACATTGGGGTAAACGGTTGGCTGTGAATCGCGTGCGGGATATTGCCAATGTTAGCCGCAGTGGCGCATCTTTACGAAGTTTAGCAGCAGCAGCCGAAAGTATGGGCTTTGCCAGCAAACCCGTGAAAGCTAGCTTTGATAAGTTGAAGGAACAACCTTTACCGGCAATTGTTCACTGGGAAGGCAAACATTACATTGTTGTCTATGAGATCGATAAAAAACACGTCATAGTTTGCGATCCCGCGATCGGACAACGCAATATTACTCATGCAGAATTTAAAGACAAGTGGAGTGGTTATGCATTGTTATTGCAACCGACACTTGGGTTAAAAGAAGCCAAAGAAGAGACAGGCGGCGTTTGGAGGTTTTATGAATTAATTAAACCCCACTCCTGGGTACTGTTTGAAGTATTCATGGCTTCGATATTGCTGCAAGTATTTGGTTTGATAATGCCGCTATTTACGCAACTGTTATTAGACAAAGTAATTGTCCAAGGTAGCGTATCTACTTTAAATGCCATTGGATTGGGATTGTTAATCTTTGGTTTCTTCAGCATCGCAGTAGATGCCGTGCGGCAATATCTGCTATTTCACACCGCTAACCGCATCAGCGTCGCGATGCTGGTAGGCTTTCTTAAACATACTTTTAGCTTGCCTCTGTCCTATTTTGAATCGCGTTTCGTAGGCGATATAACTTCCCGAATTGAAGAAAATCAGAAAATTCAAAGTTTTTTAACTGGTGAAACACTTTCAATAATTCTCGATCTAATTACGGTAGTTGTTTATCTCGCTGTAATGTTTTGGTACAACGCGCAGATGACATTATTAGTACTGTTAATAGTACCGCCATTTTTTATCTTAGCGTTTGCTAGTACAGGCATTTTAAGGAAAATGTCTAGAGAAATTTTTAATGCTGGTGCCGAACAGGACAGCTATTTAATTCAATCTCTGACAGGTATCCGTTCTGTGCGAAGTATGGCGATCGAGCATACAGTGCGCTGGCACTGGGAAGGATTGTTAAATGATTTAATTAAAAAAAGCTTTCGAGCGCAGATAATTGGTACGAGATTGCAAATTATTAGCGGCAGCATCGATACCATAAGTAGTACAGTATTATTGTGGTATGGCGCATATTTAGTAATTCAGAATCAACTTACCATCGGACAATTGATTGCCTTTAATATGTTGATGGGCAACGTTATCAGTCCTTTTAAGCGGCTTTCAGGAGTATGGAATCAATTCCAAGAAATTATTATTTCTACCGAACGTATTAACGATGTCTTGGAAGCCGAACCAGAAGAAAATTTACTTACATCACCCCGCAAACATATATCTAAACTTCGCGGACATATTCGCTTTGATAACGTTACCTTCCGCTATCACCCAGAAAGCGAAATTAACGTATTAGAGAATCTCAGCTTTGAAATTCTGCCAGAGCAAACGATCGCGGTTGTCGGACGTAGCGGTTCAGGAAAAACAACTCTTTCAAAACTGATGCTGGGTTTATATCCTCCGACAGATGGAAAAGTTTTTGTTGACGGTCAAGATGTATCTAAAGTTTCCTTAAAATCCCTGCGTCGCCAAATCGGGGTAGTAGATCAAAATACCTTCTTATTTGGCGGAACTATCCGAGAAAACATCAGCGTTGCTCATCCAGAAGCTGCTTTAGAAGAAATCGTCGAAGCAGCACGTTTAGCTGGAGCCGATGAATTTATTCAGCAATTACCAATGGGTTACGAAAACGAAATCGGTGAAGGTGGCGGAATGTTATCTGGAGGACAACGCCAACGTCTTGTAATTGCTCGGGCTTTATTAGGTAATCCTCAATTATTAATTTTCGATGAAGCAACCAGTAGTTTGGATGCTGAAACCGAACGCATAATTCAAAACAATTTAAAAACAATTCTTAAAGGACGCACTAGTTTAATCATCGCTCACCGTCTCTCTACAGTACGCAATGCCGATTTAATCCTAGTTTTAGACAAAGGTGTATTGATAGAAAGCGGCACTCATGACGAATTAATCGCCCAAAAAGGTCATTACTACTATCTCAACCAGCAGCAATTAGCACAAGCTGGGTAGAGGAATTAAGAGTTAGGAGTTAGGAGTTAGGAGTTAGGAGTTAGGAGTTAGGAGTTAGTTATTACACCTTTAACCTTTAACCTTTAACCCATGCCCAAGTGATAACTGATAATTGGTAACTGATTATGCCGCACACACATCACAATTCATCATCTCTGGCGAGAAAGGATGAATATCAAGTTTATACTCCACCTCCCTATGAGGAATTTACGGAGGAAAAATCGTCTTCAGAGGTCGTAGAAGATTCTGAAAAACTGCATCACGGTACGGAGGAACTGCTAGATGCTTTACCAAAAGTTTGGAGTCGCTCTTTACTCTATGTTTTTGTTGGTTTTATCGCTGTTGCAATACCTTGGTCAATGGTTTCTACAGTTGATGAAACTGGTAGCGCGATCGGACGGATAGAACCATTCGGAGCAATCCGCAAATTAGATAGTATTGCTGGTGGTAGTGTTACTGCTGTGAAAGTCAAAGAAGGAGATCGAGTCAGAGCCGGACAAATTCTTTTGGAACTAGATAACGATACAGTTAAACCTGAATTAGAACGGACAAAAGAAAAATTGGCGGGTTCAAAAAATCAGGTGTCGCAATTAGAACTGCTCAAAAAGCAAATAGAGTTGACGATTAACACTCAAGAGCAACAAAACCAGTCTCAAGCCTTGGAAAAGAAAGCCCAGGTTAATCAAGCGATTCAGAATCTAAACGCGAAACAAAGTACTTATAATCTACAAAAATTAGAGAAACAAGCATTAGTCAATCAAGCTAAGCAACAGATTGAAACAAATATTAACGAACGCAAATCGGCACAGGCTCGTTTAGATATAGATAAAAACCAAGTGGAACGTTATAGCAAACTTTTAACAGATGGTGCAGTCTCTGCTGCTCAAATTGACAGTCTTAGAAAAGAACAGCAAGAAAGCAAACGAGTTTACCAGAAAACTGAGTCGGACATTAAGCAAGCTCAATTGAGTTTAGTTGAAGAAACAAATCGCTATCAGACGACAATGAATCAGTTGGAATCTGATATTGAACAAGCCAAACTGCAACTAGCCGAGCAGAATAGTGGTTATCAAAGCGCAGTTAATGCTGGAAAACTCGCTCTGTTAAAGACAACCGAGCAAATTAAAGATTTGCAAAGACAGATAAATTTAACAAAATCGGAAATTGCTCAAACCAAAAGCGATATTACTTCCTTAAATATTCAAATGCAGCAGCGAATAGTGCGATCGCCAATTGATGGAGTTGTGTTTGAGTTACCCGTATCCAAGCCGGGAGAAGTGTTACAACCCGGACAAAGAATCGCCAGAATTGCGCCTAAAGATAGCGGTTTTGTTCTTAGAGCTACGATGCCAGTCAAAGAAACTGGTTTTTTAAAAACGGGAATGCCAGTAAAAGTTAAATTTGATGCTTATCCTTTCCAAGAGTATGGAATTGTACCGGGGAAAGTCAGTTGGATTTCTCCAGACTCGAAAGCTGAACAAGCAACCCCAGGTAGTCCAGAAATTTATGAATTAAGAATCACGCTTAATAAACCCTATATCGAAAATGGCGATCGACGTATTCCCTTAACTGCTGGGCAGACAGCGCAGGCTGAAGTGATTGTTCGTCAGCGACGTGCGATCGATTTTCTTTTAGATCCATTTAAGAAATTGCAAAAAGGAGGATTGGAGCTATGAAGAGAGGGGGGGAGAGAGGGAGATGGGGAGATGGGGAGATGGGGAGATGGGGAGATGGGGAGCAAGATGCGAACACTACTAATTGTTTTATAACTTTCAATGCCCAATGCCCAATTACCAATTACCAATTACCAATTACCACCAACTATTTATGTCAAATGTTTTATCTATATCACCTACAGAGGTGATTCATTACCTGAAAATATCTTGTCAAATTCCTAATGTTATCGAGGAGATAGCGACTCGAAAAATTATTGCTGATGCTGCGAAGGAAATAGGTATCACCGTCGAGGAGGAAGAGTTACAGCAAGAAGGAGACAGGCTGAGGTTTGCGAAAAAACTAGTCAAAGCTACAGACACTTTCGCTTGGTTGAAAGCTCATCATGTTTCTATTAATGAGTTTGAGGAATTAGTCTACAACACCGTACTTTCTAAAAAAGTGTCTCATCACCTATTTAGCGATCAAGTCGAATCTTTCTTTTATAAAAATCAACTCGATTTTGTCGCAGCAGTTACCTATGAAGTCGTTTTCGATAATTATGACTTGGCTCTAGAACTGTTTTACGGGCTGCAAGAAAATGAACTGACTTTTCCGGAAATTGCTCGCGAATATATTCCAATTCCAGAATTGCGTCGTGCTGGTGGATATCAAGGAATTCGACATCGTAAAGATTTTCGTCCAGAAATAGCAAGTCGTGTATTTGCTGCTACTCCACCGGAAGTTATTAAGCCAATTATTACTCCTAAAGGTGTTTATCTCATCTGGGTTGAAGAAATTATTCAACCTGAATTGAATGAGCAATTACGGGAGCAGATAATTACAGATTTATTCAACGGTTGGTTACAACACCAAATTCAACAAATGCAGATTGTAACTTCATTTGATGGCAATATTGAAAATCAAACCTCACCAAATTTATTAAAGCAGGCATAAGGAGGTCATTAAGTACAATTTGGTTCAATCAAGTGGTAGTGCATTCAGGCTCTCAAGCCGTTTTTAGTATATAGGTGCTTTGCCTTTATTTAAAAATTTGTCGTCTATTTTAAAAAAATATTTCCTAAATTAGGAATTATATTTGTCTAGACAAAAAATATTTTTTGTCTGATTAATGCTGCTTACAATTAATATTAAAATTAGCCTTTTACATAAGCAAAAATAGAATTTTATTTGAAGCAAATATAAGAGATTGCTATCATTGAAAAAGTAAAAACCCTTGTTTTTTGAAAGCATAAGATATATAGTTATAAATGTAAGCAACAGAAAAAAAGCTGCTTACCTCAATTCCCAGAAAAAATAAATTCCCAGGAGAATCTCATGAATATTTTAGATTTAAACCAATTAGAAACCGTTCAAGGAACTGAAGTTGTTGGTGGTGGTTATGACTACAAGCCTTCTTACAAAAAGCCTACTATTAATGTAGCTGTTGCTAAGGCCGACGCAGCTGCTTTTGGTGAAAATACCCTTACTATTACCAAATCAGATGCTTTTGTAGACAGTGGCTTTGCTTCAATTTCTAGTTCTAAATCTGTCGCTGTTACTGTAGATTTGAAGAAAGGAAAAGGAAAGTATTAATAATTCGACTTAAATTTTCATTGGCTCCCATTCATTACATTTGATAGGAGATATTTTATAAAGCTCATTCGACTATTTTAGTTGAAGTGTATGAGCTTTATGATGTGAAAATTCGAGAAGTCACAAATATCACTGAAAACTTATAATCGGTTTTCAGTGATATCAAAATCTCAACGGCAGGTCTTATGAACAGATTAAACATCGCCGACCTCAGCTTTTGTGATACAGAAATTAATGATAGCGAAAAAGTAAAAGGGGGAATGTTATATGATTCCCTAGAACTTTACTATGGCTATCTTGCCAATTTTTCTTTTCCTATTGCAAAATCAGACTTGAAACTTGTTGAACAATCTTTAGCTAAAGGTGGTTATAAAACAAGCTATTACTATGATGAGAAATCAGGTGATATTGCAATTTTGGCATCTAAAGGAAATGGTAAATCTTTTTCTAGCAACACAATAAGCTATCTTTCTAACGGCGAAAGAAGCAGTTCTTTTGAATTCGCTAGCACTTAAAGTTCCTGAAATGCAAGTCTCTGAAATGTCCATTGCTTGATTGTAATTTAATCAGCTATTAAAAAGATTTTAGACAAGGCTTTTGGATAGCTGATTTGATAACTTGCAACAATCTCAACTAGTTTGAGTAAATTGCTACTTCAGACTTGATGAGAATGATGCAAGTTATCATTATTATTTTTTACAAACAATATATAGGTCAGGTAGCCATGACTAATTATCGAGTTGTTAATAAATGGATTGTATCGCCTGATGGTACAGTGGTTTGCCAAGCGAAAAGTGTAGCTTCATCTGCTGGCGATTATACACAAACCAGTCAATACGTTTCAGTTGATATGTCTTCTGATGGTTGCAGTAGTTCTTCATCATCTAGCTCTTCGAGTCGTGCAGTATCTAGAGGTGACAGCAATTAGTAGGATGGTGCGGCTTTGTTGCGCTAACGGCACCCTACTATATATTTGATTTAATCGTTTATTTGCGTCTGCGGCGTTTAATCATAACTCCAATAACACCACTAGATAGCAGCAAAGCTAAATTAGCTGAAGGCTCAGGGGCTTTCACCAAAACTCTGTTTCGTTTAAATTCAATTAATGCCAAATTTGTTTGATTGGCAAAATTACGATTGAATGAACCTGCGACAGAAGCTTGTAAAGATTCTTTTAATCCACCAATATTAGGATTAACAGATTGCTGGTTTAAATTAACATTACTGCTTGCTTCCAATCCAACAAAATCATTATCGCCTTCCGTATTTAAGTTTCCGGCAATATTAAAAAAATCTAATACAGAGTTATTATCAACATCCAATAAAAAGAAAAATATATCTCCACTTGCTCTAGCATTTTCTGCTGAGGGATTATCAATAGATGTTGCTAACTTTAAATCCGCTGTAAAATCAAAGGAAAAACTCGTACCTGCTTTGATGTCAAAATTACCTATAATTTTAGATTGACTGTCTGCAAAAGCTAAATAAGCTTGATTTTCACCAAAGGCTTCACTCAAATTTGAATTAGACGCAAATGCTGGAGATTGTAAAAAAATCGCATTTGCTTCGGCTGTTGCTTGTGCAATTCCACTTTCACCAAAAACCAGAGCGTTAGTATCTGTAAAAGTCCCAACACTAGAAGAAGTTTGGCTAAAATTTTTAAACTCTAATTCTGAGCTAGAAGAAGCAAAGGTAGCGGCTCTACTGGGAGAAATACTTAAAACGGAAGTAGCTAAGATTGGAGCAGCAATTAGAAAAAACTTTTGCATCAATTTGTTTTTTTTGTTCATACTAATTCTTTAAAAAAAATGCATGATAAATTTAGCTGACTCACGAGCATTAGCATTCATCAATTTCTCTCAAAAGAAAATTATGCAAAATGCTGTGTAGTCAATGAATAGACAAGATGTTGCTTCCGTAAAATTACTTTTTTACAGAAATAATAATTACAAGCCTGTTGTGTTTCAGACTTCGAGCGAAACACCCAATAGTTTATATAAAACTACTTAAGTACCAATACTAAAGTATAAAATAGGTCATTAAGTAAAGTTACTATGAATACATTATAAAATTATATTTCTCAGTATATACCAATATCTAGAAAATCAAAGCCAGTTAACTAGTTAGAGCTATTAAAGAATCAAAAAAAAACCCTTGCTTACTTTTAAGTCAAGGGGTTTGAATTATTTAATTGAGAAATGTCCATGCTTGGTTAAATTTTGACAAAGCGGATATAGATTTATGATGAATTGCTCTGAAATACTTGATTCATCCGTTTTGTCTGCACATAATTTAATCTATTTAGAAAAATAAATTATATTCTTTTTAAAATATTTATTTAATTTTCTAAAGATATAGTGCCTATAAAAAATGCAAGTTTAAAGCTAGTGTCCTAGTAGAGATTTGACAATACATTCGTATTGTAATTTAGACAAGATTTAATTAATTTCAAATGCTGTAGTTTTGTTGTTAACTATTATTTCTGGTATCCGTAATCATAACCAGAATCATAGGACAAGTCATATTTAGTTCCTGTCTTAGCTACGGCACTACCTGCAAAGAAGTCACTTCCATAAGTTGGAGATACACTTGCACCAGTTGCAGTTTTAGTAGAAGTACTATCACCAACAGCTACTGCTACTACATTGGCATTTGCATATCCTGGTTTAGCTTTGGCACTTCCTTTTACATAGGTTTTAGGATTACCTCCGATAACTTGATTGCCAAATACTACTTCGCAAGTTTCTAAGTCATTAATATTCATGGAATTTCTCAACCTAAATTCATTCTTGTTCAATTAACATGATAATTTTACCAAAAAAGATAGAATTAAAGCAACTAAAAATATGAACTATATTAGGTATTTTTGTTTATAATAAATAACTCTTATGCTTCAATAGTAAAAATAATTAATAATTAAATATAAAAGATATTAAAATTAATACTTTTTGTGCATAATTTTGAATACACCTGATTTATGATTCTGTTGATTTGAGTCTATAAAATCAAGTTAAAAATAATTATTGTAGATATATATACAATAATATGAATTTAGGCTTTTTATTATTTGATGCATAAAAAAACATCTAATGCAATTAAGTGATATATATTACTTAGTATATAGTATTATTTAGGGTAAGTTAAAATCTTTTTTATAGTATATATACTTATCCTTAGTGGATAAAATATAAGTAAAAATTCGCGATTTACTGTTTACTTAGGAAGACTAAATATATTTTTTATACTAATGGTAATTACGCAATTGTCATAAGGTCTTAGTTGGTGCGTGACAGGAAAACCTTATTATTACGTTAATCAAGCGAACTGTCACAGCAACGGCAATAAAACCCGAAGTGTATCTACACCGCTTTTTGCCTCCCCTACGAGCAAAATGTGCCAGTTACGGCCATTCCTAACTAATACTCAGTAGTTTCACCACTTCAACAATGAATTAAGCATTTTAAACATTGACTACTATACAAAATATGGATATGGGGAAAGCCACATTCATCGTAGGGGTTTAGCAGTGCTAAACCCCTACATATGACTATATACTCATAAACTATCAAAGGCTGAAATGATTTATTTTTGTGAACGCATACCATAATTAATTTGTATAGTGCGTAAGTCCTATTACATATAAAAAACCCCAGTTGATTAAACCGGGGCTATATACTTACTTAAGAAAACTATTATTAGTTACTAGCTTGAGGTTTCGGCGTACCAGGAATGGTAATATCGATAGGTGTTACCTGCGATGCAAGTTGTGTCAGTGGTGGATTAATCGCGGTTTGATTTCCCACTACTAGAAAAACAAGATTTTCTGGTTTAAGATGTTCTTTGGCAACTCGCTGTACATCTGCTACTGTGGTATTTTCCACCTCTTTTTGATAGGTAAACAAGAAATCTTTGGGATAACCATAATATTCGTAACGCATTAAACGCGATAAAGTTTGAGCGGGGTCTTGGAAATTGAACACAAAGGAATTCAAAGTAGACTCTTTAGCAAAAGCTAACTCTTGAGGTGTTACAGGTCGTGTTTGAATCCGCTTGATTTCTTCCTGAATAGCTTTGACAAACTGTACCGTAGCATCACTACGTGTTTGTCCTCCGGCAATAAACATTCCCGGATAGTCGTAACGAGGACTCCAGTAACCGTATACTGAATATGCTATACCTTGACGCGATCGCACTTCATTAAACAATCTGCCACCGAATCCGTTCAATATCCCATTCATTACGTCTAATTCGGGATAGTCAGGGCTAGCAAGTTTACCACCGATATGTCCGATTAGGACGTTACTCTGGGTTAACTGTGGCTGGTTGACAAAAAAGACTCCACCTGTTTTAGCTTGCGAAACTTCTGGTAATTGGGGTTTCTTGAACTTAGGATTAGCTTTCCATTTACCAAATGTTTGCTTAATTAGAGATTTCATTTTTGCAGAATCAAAATCCCCTTCAATTCCCAAAATCATATTGTTGGGATAATAATACTGCTGATAGAATTTTACCAAATCATCGCGAGTAATATTATTCAGCGATGCATATTCAGGGATACGAGCGTAAGGACTATTTTCACCGTAAATCAGTTTTTTGAATTCCCGTTGGGCAATTTCATCAGGACTATCATTACGACGAGCAATACCACCCTTCATCTGGGTTTTTGCTAACTCTAACTGATCTTCAACAAATGCAGGTTGCTGTAATACTTCAGCAAACAACCCAAAAACTGTATCCAAATCTTCGCTAAGTGCTTCAAAACCAGCACTACCAGAAGTATCCCCAATACCAGTTTCTACCGAAGCCGCTCGTTGTTCCAACATTTGATTGAGTTGATCGGGAGAATGTTGCAAAGTTCCCCCAGTCCGCATCACTCCACCCGTTAACTCAGCCAAACCAACTTCATTACCAGGTTCTAAGCGAGAGCCAGTATTAATTAAAGCACTACCATTAACCAACGGCAATTCATGGTTTTCCATTAAATAAACTATCATGCCGTTTTCAAGTTGGTACCGTTCATATTTGGGTAACTTAATTTCCCCAACCGGCTTGAATTGCAAATCCGTGTAGTGTTTCGGCGTATATTTAGTTTGTGGATTAGTTTGTGGATTAGTTCGTGGATTAGTTCGTGGAGTTACTTGCTGAGCGATCGCACTCGAAAAGTCAAAACTTACCAGGACAAAAGCCAAACAAATCAGTAACGAGTAAAGCAATCTTTTCACTTTCTTTTTGTGCCTTTTTCTTTTAATCTTCATTTTGTCGGGAATTGGGAATTGGGAATGGGTAATGGGTAATTGGTAATTGGGAATTGGTAATTGGGTAAGAGGGAGAAAATAACTCATAACTCATAACTCCTCACTCCTAACTCCTAACTCCTTAAGGTTTTTTCGATAGCAACTTACCAACGGTGCGATTTTCCGACACAAATGTCTCTTTCGCTACACGCATCACATCTTGTGCGGTTACGGCTTCAATTTTTTCTAATTGTGCAAATAAGTTCTTCCAAGAACCAGTTTTGACTTCATATTCTAATAACTGTTGTGCCATACCCATATTAGAATCGAGGGAACGCAACAATCCCGCACGAGCATTAGTTTTGACTCGTTCCAATTCTTGAGCAGAAACTGGCTGTGTTTTCAAAGCTTCAATTTGTTCTCGCAGCGCTGTAGCGACTTCATCAACGGTATGTCCGGGTGCAGTTAAAGCGTAGAACAACATCAAATTCGGATATTTATCTCCGGGAAATCCACTAAATCCTTGGGCGGCAAGTGCTAATTGCTGCTTTTCTACTAAAGACTTATATAACCGCGAAGTCCGACCATCGCTGAGCAAACCAGTGATAATATCATAAACTGCGTTATCTGGATGATTAAGATTAGGACGGTGATAACCTTCTAAATACCAAGGTTGAGAAGGTAAACTTAAAGTAAATTCTCGTTGTTGAGTTTGCTTGGGTTCGGTGGGAAGCTTTTGCTGTGGTTTGGGTTTGGCTGCATAACGTCCGAAATAAGCTGCCGCCATTTTTTTGACTTCAGTTGGGTTGACATCTCCAACCACAGCAACGGTAAGATTGCTCGGTACATAATGAGTATCGAAAAACTGCTGTACATCTTCTGTGGTTAAATTGCGGATATCTTTGTCATAACCAATCACCGGACGTTTGTAAGGGTGCTGTTGAAAAGCAGTGTCGTTAAACTTTTCAATCATTTGTCCGATAGGTGAATTATCTACCCGCAGTCGTCTTTCCTCTAAAATTACGTCTTTTTCTTTGTAAAATTCCCGTCTTAATACGGGATTGAGAAAACGTTCCGACTCCAAAGACATCCACAGTTCTAATTTATTCGCAGGAAAACTGTAAAAATATTTAGTAGCTTCTGAAGAAGTTGTGGCATTTAAACCGACTCCTCCGGCTTGTTCGACAATTCTACCTAACTCATTTTGGTTAACAACTCTGGTAACTTGCGCTTCTATTTTTTGAAAGCTAGCCTGTAGCTGAGCAACTTTGTCTTTTTGTCCGGCTGCTTGTGCTTGTTGAATTTGGGCTGCTAATTTATCTAATTTATCTAGCAACACCTTTTCTTTGGCGTAATTTTTAGTACCAATTTTCTCAGTACCTTTAAAAGCCAAATGCTCTAAAAAGTGAGCAACACCAGTCTTGCCAACAGGTTCATCGACACCACCGACATCAGCATAAGTAACAAAAGAAACTACAGGTGCTTGAGGTCGTCGTAAAACAATGAACTTCATGCCATTATCTAATTTGAACTCCGTTAAATTTTCCACAACCCGATCTAAATAAGGTTGAATGGAAGTTTCATTAGATGGAGATGGAGATGGAGTTGGAGTTGGGGTTTGAGCAAATGCGACTCCTGGTACAAACTCCCAACAGAAAACTAATGCTAAAAGTAGTGCGACTAGCCGACGTGAGAAATTTCCCATAATTGTCCTTTTATATGGAGTAATTTTCGAGAATTGAATATTGTAGCGTTTATGGTTTGTAAAAGCTTTGAACTTTCTTGCATTGGAGAATCAATCTATTTTTTGAGTTACAAAATACATCTAAATTCTTCAGGCATTAATCTTATATTAAGGATTTGGTGCAACTTGTACTTAACGTTAGACAATAATGCTACAAACGCAGTTCCAGCGAACTCACTATACCCGATATTATTATGCGAATTTTTAAATCTCCTGCTCCAGAAACCCAAACACGCGATCGCATTTTGCAAGCAGCACAAAAATTGTTTGCTTCTCAAGGGTTTGACGGTACTACTACTCGTGACTTAGCACAAAAAGCAGGGGTTGCTGAAGGAACTCTATTCCGCCATTTTTCTAATAAAAAAGCCATACTGGTCGAAGTCGCAACCGCTGGCTGGGTAGATATCTTAACAGATTTACTCACCGAATTAAGCGAAATGGGTAGCTACAAAGCAGTGGCCCAAGTCATGCGTCGTCGGATGTGGAATTTACAAAAAAACGCCGATATGATGAAGGTTTGTTTTATGGAAGCCCAATTTCATCCCGACCTGCGCGATCGCATTCAAAAAGAAGTCATCGACAAAATGACTCATGTTGCTGAAGCTTTTTTTCAATCGGCAATGGACAAAGGAATCTACCGTAAGACAGATGCGAAACTTGTCGCTCAGGTATTCTTAGGAATGTTTGCCGTCGCAGGTTTTTCCCATGAAACTCTCATGGAACCCGACGCTTCCCCCCAAGAAAAACAGAAAATGGCAGAAGGATTAGCTGACATCTTCTTAAATGGGGTATTGGAAAAGGAGTGAGGAGTTAAGAGTTAGGAGTAAGCGAATTAAGAATTATGAATTCAAATCTAACTGATAAATATTCAACATCCAAGTTTCATCATTTATAACTCATAACTCATAACTCTTAACTCATAACTTTTTCGCATCCTTAATCCATTGATGCACTTCTTCGATCGGGGGACATAAATCCCGTCGTTGTAACGTTGCTACTTGCAAACGTAAAATTTGCCTGTGCAGTCGATGAGCGGGAGTAGTTAATAACTGCATCACCGAAGCAACACCAGCATGAAGCAACAATCCACAATGTTGGATTCCCACACCGGGAATCCGAGCCAAATCTGCTAAGGCAATCCATTTATTGACAGACTGGACGTTAACTTGTAATTTAGTTGCCAATATTACCTTTTCTTCTAAATTTTTTCCTTGCTCGATTAAAGCTAAAGTATTTGGAACACCGCAATTCTTTAAATTATCAATTTCGTCTTGACTCAATCCCGGCAATTCCTCAATTGACCAGTTACTCTCTCTAATACCACTAATTTTAGTTTTCAAGGACATATCAGTTATTAATTATTAGTTAGAAATTAAAAGCTAGGAGTTAGAAGTTATAAGTTAAAAATTCTACCCCTTATACCCACTGTAACGTTATTTTCAATTCCAAATTCTCAAACCATGACAACAACTTCTACTTCCAATTTATTGGCAGATATTCTACGTCAAAGACGAGAAAAGTTAGCTAAATTAATCGATTTTCCGGCAATTTTATGGTCTGGAAGTCCTAGCCCTCGTAATTTTACTGCAAATATCTTTCCCCATCGTCCTAGCAGTCATTTTCTCTATTTTGCCGGATTGCCTTTACAAAATGCGGCGATTCGCCTGGAAGCGGGTAAACTGCTATTATTCATGGATAATCCTGGAGCCAGTAGCGCTCTTTGGCATGGAGAAATGCCCACCCGCGACCAAATTGCCGAGCAAATTGGTGCAGATGCAGCTTACCCAATGGTAGAGTTAAAATCGCATTTGCAAGGTGTAGCAACAATTGCCGTACAGGATGCAGCTTCGTGGACGCAACAGTCACAATTATTAGATAGATGGATTTTACCCCTAAGTGCGCCGGAAAATATCGATTTAGAATTACAATTAGCTATTGTAGAACTGCGTCTCACCCATGATGAAGCCGGATTAGCTGAAATACGCAATGCCGTAAGCGTTACTGTAGAAGCACATAAAGCCGGTATGGCTGCAACATCTACAGCTAAAACAGAAGCACAAGTTAGGGCAGCTATGGAAGCGGCAATTATTTCTCATAATATGACTACATCCTACAACAGTATTGTCACGGTGCGCGGGGAAGTTTTGCATAACGAACATTATGGAAACACTTTACAACCCTATGACTTACTGCTTGCGGATGTGGGTGCGGAAACTCGCACGGGTTGGGCTGCTGATGTTACCCGGACTTGGGCTGTAAACGGTAAATTTTCATCTACCCAAAGAGATATTTATGATGTGGTTTTAGCCGCGCATGATACCTGTATTAATAAAATACGTCCCGGTGTCGAATACGAAGAGATTCATCTTTGTGCTTGTCAGGTTATTGCTGAAGGTTTGGTAAATTTAGGCATTTTACAAGGTAATTCTGAAGAATTAGTTGATATGGATGCTCATGCATTGTTTTTCCCCCACGGTATCGGTCATTTACTGGGTTTAGACGTGCATGATATGGAAGATTTGGGAGATTTAGCAGGATATGAACCGGGAAGAGAAAGAAGCGATCGCTTCGGTTTGGGTTATTTACGCTTAAATCGACCTTTGCGTGTGGGAATGTTGGTCACAATTGAACCCGGTTTTTATCAAGTACCCGCGATTATAAACAATGCTCAAAACCGCGAATCCTTTGGTAAATACGTCAACTGGGAACGTTTATCTCAATTTTCCGATGTCCGAGGAATCCGCATCGAAGATGACGTTTTAGTTACCGATAATGCTAGCGAAGTTTTAACGGCAGCTTTACCCACATCAGCGGATGCTGTGGAACAGTTGACAGTGAGCAGTGAACAGTGAACAGTATTTAATTTGTCAATGCGTAAAATCACTACTTCACTTCTTCAATACAGGTATTGAAATTAATAGTCATAATACTTTACATTTGTTAACAAATAACCAAATTTTTAAAAAACTGATTGTTTTCTAAACTGTATTTGATGGAATGTTGTAAACAAAATGAAAGTAAAATGGCGGAAATTATTTATTGAAACTTCTGCATGGGTAACTACCGAAGTTATGTTAAATGTAGTTGGTTTGGATAATTTGGCAGACTATAGCGAATTTGTTTTTCAAAGTAAAGTTATAGCCGATGCAACTGAAGCTTTTTCTAACTTGATTACTTTAGTGTCATAGAACTATATTCTTCCGATAATTCAATACCAAGCTATTCATTTTCAAAAATTGCACCTTCTCGCTTTAAATAAAGTTTGACATCTTCGCTAATGCCTATATTTTGCCCGAAGCGAGCATTTATAACTTTTGCATTTAGTAGATTGGTGTTGGTTAAATTTGCTTGTCTTAAATCGGCATTAGATAAATTAGCGTTTTCAAGGTTACTATTTTCTAAGTTAGCTTTTTCTAAACAAGCTTCGTTTAAATTGGCATTTTTTAAATTAGCGTTATCTAACTGAGCATTGTTCAAATTAACTGATGCTAAGTTGGCATCTTTTAACTTGGCCGTACATAGTTGAGCATCTTTGAGAATAGCGCGAGTTAGGTTAGCATTATTAAGTTTTATATTATTCATATAGGCACAAGTTAAATCGGCATTAACTAACTGAGCATTTTTAAGGTTAGCATTCCATAAATAAGCTTTATGAAGTTGGGCATTAGTCAAATTAGCATTTACTAATTTAGCATCGCTTAGATTTGCGCTGACTAATTGGGTTCCTATTAAGCAAGCATCATTAAGCTGGGCTGTACTAAGATTGGTATCTCTTAAGTTAGCGTTATTTAGATTCGCACCTGTTAACTTAATGCTGTTGAGATTTGCACCTGCTAATTGAGCATTGACTAATTTGGCATTTGTTAAATCAGCTTCACTCAAATCAACTCCAATCAATTGGGTATCTGTTAAATTAGCACCGCTTAATTCAACACCACTCAAATACATATTGTTGAGATTAGCACCAATTAACTTAACCTCTTTTAATTCAGCAAAAATTAAGTTCAAACTACCAGGATTTTTCCCTTGGGCAATTTGATCGAGTATTTGTTCTCGGATGTTAAGTTGCTGTTGAATTTCTGCGCTACTAGATTCAACGTTCTGAAGTCTTGAATATTTTTGTTTGTTCCAAATATTTACAACAGTAAAAGCCAAACCAGCGGCTAAACTGAGACTAATTAATAAAATTGAAGATTTGTTTGTTGTTATTAATGATGTAAACATATAACTTGTCATAACTATAGAGATTAATTTAAATGTGAAAAATAGTTTAAGTTTAGTTTCTTCCGGTATACTATTCTTTTTAGAGCTAGTTGGATTCATATTTATATTTAATATTTTTTTTAAGTAATGTAATAAATAATTTAACTTAACTTAATTTAATTGGATTTAATTAATTTAATTTTAATTTATGCTTATGCGATCGCCATGAGAAAAAGTCAGGACTTACGCAATTGTCACAATACTCTAATTGGTGCGTGAGACAAAAACCTTATTACTACGTTAAAAATCAGTCAAAGTGTCACAGCACCCTACAAGAAAATATGCCTTTTTGCTAGGTCTTAAAAATAGATAAATATTAGATATTATCCACTTTATAGATATTTAGATTTGTGTCTATATTTATATATAGTATATAAACGTTACGTGCGAATGGCAATGATAGAGTATTTAAAAATACGCCGAGGATATTCTGTATGACATTGATTCCGGTTAAATTAATCGAGTTTAAAGGGATTTGATTCCTACTCCCCAGTTTCGCCGTATTGCCTTATAGAAATGCGTTTCTCAATTAAAAACTATTAAGCTGTTATATAGCGCCTTAATATGCTGGCTGAGTAATAGTAATTGAATTATGTTTGACGCACTAGCTGACCGTTTAGAATCCACCTGGAAAAAGCTCCGGGGACAAGATAAAATTTCTCAATCCAACATCCAGGAAGCTCTGAAGGAAGTACGTAGAGCCTTATTAGAAGCGGATGTTAACCTCGAAGTAGTCAAAGAATTTGTTAGCGAAGTTGAAGCCAAGGCACAAGGGGCTGAGGTATTAACTGGAGTACGTCCCGACCAGCAGTTTATCAAAATAGTTAATGACGAACTGGTCAAGGTGATGGGGGAAACCAACGTTCCTCTCGTACAAGCCGAAGTTGCACCTACAGTTATTTTGATGGCTGGTTTGCAGGGTACGGGTAAAACCACCGCTACAGCGAAGTTAGCCTTACATCTGAGAAAATTAGAACGCAGTTGCTTGATGGTTGCTACAGACGTTTACCGTCCGGCTGCGATCGATCAATTAATAACTTTGGGTCAACAAATTGACGTGCCGGTATTTGAACTGGGAAGCGACGCAAATCCAGTTGAAATTGCCCGTCAGGGAGTGGAACGCGCTAGAGCAGAAGGAATCGATACCGTAATTATTGATACCGCCGGTCGTCTGCAAATTGACGAAAATATGATGGCGGAGTTAGCTCAGGTTAAACAAACCGTCCAGCCCCATGAAACGCTGCTGGTCGTAGATGCGATGACTGGTCAAGAAGCGGCAAATTTGACCCGTACTTTCCACGATCAAATTGGTATTACTGGTGCAATTTTAACCAAGTTAGATGGTGATAGCCGTGGTGGTGCTGCGCTGTCGGTAAGAAGAATTTCCGGAGCGCCGATTAAGTTTGTTGGTGTGGGCGAAAAAGTCGAAGCGCTACAGCCCTTTTATCCCGAAAGAATGGCATCGCGAATTCTGGGAATGGGGGATGTCTTAACTCTGGTAGAAAAAGCCCAAGAAGAGTTTGACCTCGCCGATGCCGAAAAAATGACAGAGAAAATGCTGTCAGCAAAGTTTGATTTTACCGACTTTCTCAAACAACTGCGTTTGCTGAAAAATATGGGTTCCCTCGGAGGTATCATGAAGATGATTCCGGGGATGGGCAAAATTTCCAACGAGCAACTCGAACAAGGACAGTCTCAGCTGAAACGCTGCGAAGCCATGATTAAGTCCATGACTATGGAAGAACGCAAAAACCCCGATATATTGGCAAGTTCTCCCAGTCGTCGGCGACGGATTGCATCTGGAAGTGGCTATAAAGAAAAAGATATTAGCAAGCTAGTGGGCGACTTTCAGAGAATGCGGAATATGATGCAGCAAATGGGACAAGGTAACTTTCCCGGAATGCCTGGAGGCGGTATGTTCGACGGTATGGGTGGCACAATGGCTGCTGGAAATCCTGCTGCACCCGGATGGAGGGGCGGAGCTAGCGGTAAAAAGAAACCGAAAAAAGAGAAAAAAAAGAAAGGTTTCGGCACACTTTAGAAAAGGATTGTGGGAAAAGGCATTCATTAATAATTTATTAATAACTTATGTTCACCTTTGACCTCTAACCTTTAACCTTTGACCTGATAAAATAGCGCTTCATGCCGTGCGAGTGCTAAAATTATCATTTGCTACTTCTGGCGAATTTTTATCTTGCTGCCATGAAGAGCATTAGCCTTTTAGGTGAAATGCTTTCATAATGTTAAATAGGATTTATCGCCTACTAGTAGTCAACCAACACCATTAAAATTAGGAGAATAACTTCTTAATCATGATTAAACTTCGCCTCAAGCGATTCGGCAAAAAACGAGAAGCTAGTTACCGCATAATCGCCATCAATAACCTTGCTCGTCGTGATGGTCGTCCCTTGGAAGAATTGGGTTTTTATAATCCTCGAACTAATGAAGTCAAATTAGACGTTCCCGGCATAGTTAAAAGATTACAACAGGGCGCTCAACCATCTGATACCGTGCGTCGCATTTTAACAAAAAATAATGTTTTTGAACAAGTCCGTGCAGAAGCTGTATCCTCATAACGTAGGAGAAACAAATCCCCGTACAATTCCCAATTACATCGATCTAGTGAAGTTCTTAATTGAGCCGTTTTTGGAGTCTCCAGAATCTCTAAGCGTTGATTGCGAAATTTCTAGCAGCAAACGAGCTTGGATTCGGATTGCCTTTGATAATGCAGATAAAGGTAAAGTCTTTGGTCGTGGAGGACGCAACATTCAGGCTATTCGCACGGTAATTTCTGCGGCTGCTCAAGTTGCTGAACAATCGGCATACTTAGATGTTTACGGTAGTAATGATCGCATTGATGCACCTGCATCTACAAATACTACTGATACTAATGGCGAAGAACGAAATACACAATTACCGATGCCCAAACCTAAAGTAAGACAAAACGATCGACCCACAAATTTCACTCAACCCCGAACTCGTATTTGATGTTGAAACAATATTAATTATTTATTTATTGTTTCGTGCTTGATTCGCTATCAGCCCTACGGCTGATAGTAAACAGCAATTAAGTTGAAATATTGCTCGCAAAATAGGTTAGTCTCCCCATCGGAGCCTCTTTATAAAAATTACTACTTACTAATAATAAACACTATGGCAGATGCCATAACGATAGAACTGCCTGATATACCGAGTGCTATAGCCTTAGCGGGAAGCGAGGAAGAAAACCTCAAAACCCTATCGCGACAAACTGGAGCCACTATAGTACTACGGGGACAAGAATTATACGTTAGCGGTACTGAAAACCAAATCGATTTGGTTCGTCGGTTAGTTAAATCCCTAGAAGATATTTGGACGAAGGGCAATATACTATCTCTTGCCGATATCTTAACTGCGCGTCAAGCCTTGGATACTCATCGAGAAGATGAACTGCAAACATTACAAAAGGATGTACTTGCTAAAACCCGTCGCGGCGAACAGATTCGCGCTAAAACCTTTCGTCAGCGGCAGTATATTGAAGCAATACGTAAGCGTGACTTGACATTTTGCATCGGACCTGCTGGTACTGGTAAAACATTTTTGGCGGTTGTGGTTGCCGTCCAAGCACTGCTTGATAACAAGTATGAGAAACTTATTTTAACTCGTCCTGCCGTTGAAGCCGGTGAAAAACTCGGCTTTTTACCAGGAGACTTGCAGCAGAAAGTTAATCCTTATTTGCGTCCGCTTTATGATGCGATCAACGAATTTATCGATCCCGATAAAGTCCCATCGTTAATTGAAAAAGGAGTGATTGAAGTTGCACCCCTAGCCTATATGCGGGGAAGAACTTTAAGTAATGCATTTGTGATTGTGGACGAAGCTCAAAACACCACACCAGCCCAGATGAAAATGCTGTTAACTCGTTTGGGTTTCCGTTCCCGCATGGTAGTAACGGGTGACATGACGCAAAGCGATTTACCATCACAGCAACAATCGGGATTAATGACAGCCTTTCAAATTTTAAAGCACGTAGAAGGCATCGCATTTTGTGAATTTTCTCAAAAAGATGTCGTGCGTCATCCCCTAGTGCAGCGGATTGTCGCTGCTTACGAGCAGTTTGAGAAATGATGGGGAGATGGGGGGATAGGGGGATGGGGTGATGAGGTGATGGGGTGATGGGGGGATGGGGAGATGGGGAGATGGGGAGAAACAATTTTAAATTGCTGACTCCTCACTCCGGTGATCCTAACCTTTATAACTTTTAACCTTTAACCTTACTAAGGCATTTGTCGAACGCTAATTGGAAAAGTTGAGTTATAGGCTCCACCTCCATTACCGATCGCAATGGTTTTACCGTCGGGACTAAAAGCGGTGGAGGTGGGATAAATTTGGTCGTAATTTTGAGGGTTATTAGCAGCTTGGACTAAGGTCTTTATGACTTTTCCGGTAGTTAAATTCCACATTATGACTGCACCATCTAATGTGGTTGTGACAACGCTTTGACTATCTTTTCCTAAAGTTGCAGAGGTAATGCCTTCAATATCTGATACGCTAAAACTATTAACTAATTTACCAGTATTTAAATCCCAAACGTTGATTTTTGGGTCTGTGGCATTAACTAGATACTTTCCGTCGGGAGTAAAGCCGATAAAGCTAATAACGTTGCCATTGTCATTAATGCTACTAATCAATTTTCCCGTTTCTAAATTCCATAATTTAACTGTTTTATCAGCATCACCTTTGAGGGAACCTCCACCGCTAGCAAGAATTTTTCCGTCGGGACTAATCGCAACTGAACGGACTTCGCTAGTATGTCCGGTTAAGGTACGAATCAATGTTCCGGTTTGTGGGTTCCAAAATTTAATTGTTTTATCGTAACTACCGCTAACAAGAGTTTTACCGTCGGGAGTTATTGCAAGCGTTGTAACTCCTTGGGAATGTCCAGTGAGTGTACGAAGCAGTTTTTTAGTTTTCATGCTCCATACTTTAATTACTTTACTTGTATTGGGTCCTGCCGTACCTCCAGCAGTAAAGAAAAGCTGTCCGTCGGGACTAATAATAACGGCGTTTACCCCATCTTTGTGTCCGTCCAGCGTAGCTATCAGTTTACCATTTGTCAGGTTCCAGACTTTGACGGTGTAGTCGTAGCTACCACTAACTAAAGTTTTTCCATCGGGACTAAAAGCTAAAGCTTCGATATCCCATATATGTCCTTTTAAGGTAAAGGTGGGTTTGGTTGGTTGGGACTTTGAAGTAGGTGTTTGAGCAGAAGTTAAAGCTATTTGAGTTAAATTAATTCCACCTATTAAAATTGCTGCTACAACTGACGCGATCGCACTTTTGTGGAAAAATTGTTTGTAATTCATGTTGACTAAAAGCCATTTAGGGCTGGATTATTGCAATTGCGTTTATTTATTTCTTTATTTAGCTTTTATCATATTGGCGATACAAATATATATAGTCAATGTCAAAAAAATAAATTTGGCGTTGATTCCGCTATAGGAAGAGCAAAAAAATAATTAATTTTAATAATTCACGATTTATTTTTATATGAAAATAAATCATATTTTAGCTTGATAATTAATATTCTTAGGGTGCATCCCACTTTTTAAAATGAAAAACCAAGAATTGGGGGAGAATCCCCCAAACCCCCTCCGCAAAAATCTTTTCGGTTTTATGATTATTTTTAAAATACAAAATAAAAAGTGGGATGCTCCCATATTCTTAAAAGAGAACTGAATTATTTATCACGCCAGTCCTCTCATCTTAACTATTTACTATTCTGTAATTAGCTAGTTGCTATTAGCCACTATTTGTTGGCATTTATCCAGATAATTATTCACTTCTGAATGTTGAGGAAATAGTCTCTTGACTAGCTGAAATTTTTGCAATGCTTGCTCGTAATTTCCTTGACTGTAAAGTTGCAAGCCTTGACGATACTGCTGGTTTACTAATCCCTGTTGATTGTTAATCTTGGCAGAATCGAGAAACTCTTGAATTGTATTACTGGTAAAAAGAAATGTAAAATTATCGTTGGGACCAAAGGTGACTAAACCGATAACTTCGCCATTATCGTTGAGAACAGGACCACCTGAATTCCCATTTGGTACAGGGGCTGTAATTTGTAAAACAGGTGTACCGTCCAACAGATTTTTCTTAGCAGAAATTTGACCGCGAGTAAAGCTAGCTTCGTAAAAAGATTCATCGTTAAATAAGGCTGAATTTTCAACTAATCCCGGATATCCAACTACCGTTACTGAATCTAAAAGTTTCACCTGGCTAGATTCTGCAAGTTTGAGAGTAGGAGCATTGATGACATCAACTTTGATGATGGAAACATCTTTACCTTAATGTCACCTACACCTATGTGAGTTATACCCAAAGAAAATCGCGCAATTAACGACTTTTTATTTAGTATCTATATAACTTCCTAAAAATTCTGAAAATATTGGCGATATAGCTTGCAACGTATTATCACTTCGTCATTTAACAAATTTACTAAACCCAGGGCTTTTAATTTATACCTAACTGCATCACTGAATTTCCCAGTACTGGGTGAATTAACAATTTCTGTCATGGCTGTGCCTAATTCCTGTTCCTTTGTCAAAATTAAGCTCAGGTGACGCAGATGATTGCTGAAAATTCCAGATACGGTGGATGCTGTTTCTAACAAATTGGTCAAAGTAATACCATCATGAGCTATTTTATACAAAGCCAGACGCACTAAATAGGGATGTCCGCCAATCATATCTCGCAATTGCTCAACTTCTGTACTACTCCATTCTAGTTGGTGACGCTGGGCTAAATCTAGGATTTGTGTGGGGGTAAATTCTGGTAATTCTATGGGTAAACCGACGTTAAATGGGGATTGGTTGATATCCATCGGTACATAAGCTTCGGTGGAATGTACTATCACTAAACGGAGTTTTTTCCAGATTTCTTGTTGTCTTCCTTCTTGATGGAGAGAACGCAATAGTCCAAAAAAGTCTTTGTAAATTCCTGGATACTCAAATAATCTATCTACTTCTTCCAGTGCTAAGGTGAGAGGTTGATTGATTTTGGGAAGTAGATATCGCTCTAGATAATATTTGACAGCCAGTTTACTACCAATACGTGGAGCCAATTTCCAATGCTCGTCTAATTTTTCAAATTGCAATTGATGATAGCCCGGAGCAAATGAGGTTACGTTTGACTGGGTTGGTAGTGGAATATCAGAAAAATTTAAGGGTTTATAACCAAATTTATGCAGAAGTATTTGATTTACAGTGGGTCGTTCGAGAACAATATAAAACTAGCCCACGTTTTTATGAAAATAAAATATCTAATTGGTTAAAATCTGGCAAAAGCAAATTTAAATTATTATCGGGTAAACAACTTAAAGAAGCTATAAAGTGGGGAGAAGATAGAAATTTAAATATTAAGGACTATCAATTTATAGCAGAGAGTAAACAATTTAGCCTACTAAAAAGAAGCACCATCGCAATTTTGTCATTGGCTTTGTCAGCCGGAACTGGGGTATTTTTAGTATACGCTCAACAACGTGAGCAAGCTAAGCAAGTTACTAAATTAGAAACAAATAGCTTGACTGCATTAAGAGAATTTGAAAATACACAACTCGAATCTTTATCTCTGGTAATGGAAACAGCTTATCAATTAAAAAAAATTGTGGGGGATAGCATTGATGATTTAGAAAAATATCCAACCGTTACTCCGTTATTAGCATTAAGAACAATTTTAGATGATACTCGTCTCCGCCAAATTAATGAATTTAAACCTGGTCAAGAGGGAATTAATGCTTTATCTTTGATCAAAGATAAAGGTCAACAACAAGAAAATGAGATAGCAACGAATATTCTTTAGCAGCTAAACATATTAAATGATGTACTTGTTATAATCATCTGATAAACATTTAGGAAAGCTTGAAAAATGCGCCAATTTCCCCTTGGAGAACTCCAAAATCCCCACAGTAATGCTTTAGAACAAGCTGCGACGGAACCAATCGTACTGACAAGTGAATCACAAGCTAGCTATGTAATTATGTCGGTAGAAAATTATGAGCAATTAATGAATCGAGTTGCTCAACTTGAAGATTCAATTTTAGCTCAACAAGCACAAATAGCTGTGGCAAATTCTCAAATGCTTGGTTCAGAGATTTTTACAGCAGAACTTGAACGTTTAGCAGCACTTGATGACTAATTTGTAGTATGGCGAAATTAGACGGTTTAGAAACAGTTCTCGATTTTCTCAAAGGTTTACAACCTAAAATAGCTGCCCAAATAGCAAAAAAAGTAATGTCGCTGAATGTTGACCCATTACCCGCAGATTATAAAGAATTAACAGGTTATTCAGGATACTATCGCGTGGAATAAGAGAGAATATCGTATTGTTTATCGCTTTGATGTAGATGCAGATTTGGTCGAAGTAATTTTAGTTGGTAAACGTAACGACGATGAAGTGTATAGGCAACTCAAGCGTTTGCTGGGTTAGAGATTTTTAGTGCGATGTCTAACGACAAGCCTTACGGCTACGCGCTACCTGTCATTCAACGGATTGGAAAGTTCCGTTAAAATAAATAGCACAGTCATTGGGCCCAAAGCTATGAGCAATCAAGAACTAGAGCAACAACTCCTCAGCCTCAACAAAGCCGAAAGAATTCGCATCCTTCAACTTTTGGCTCAAAGCTTGACAGTGCCATCATCACAGGCATCTCTAACCCCTGACGAAATTGATTTAACTCGCGTAGCCGTAAGGTTTGTCGCTAGACATCGCAGTCCTCAGCATCCCCTACGCAAAATCCCCTTGACAATTCCTCCAGATTTTGACGAACCCATGCCTGAATTATGGGATGCTTTGGGACAATGATTTTACTAGACACCCACATTTGGCTTTGGTGGCTCCACTCCCCAGAATAGCTTTCTGAGCGTGGACGTACCCTATTAACCATAGGCGAAAACCAAAATGCCCTTATTGTTTCTGCCATTTCTGTATGGGAAATTGCAGTTAAGCACAGTAATGGGAAACTACCACTCCCCCTTCCCATCAATGAATGGTTTGCACTTGCAACAACTCGACCTGGAATCACCATAGAACCACTCGATCCACTCGATGCAATCGCCAGTACCCAATTAGCCGGTGACTTCCATAAAGACCCAGCCGATCGTATTATTGTTGCGATCGCCTACCGCCGCAATATAGAACTTATGACCTGCGATCAAAAAATTCTCAACTATCCACACATCAAAACAGTTTGGTAAGTGCGATGTCTAACGACAAGCCTTACGGCTACGCACTTATTCAGCCTATTTTATCTAGTAGCGTTTCATTAATAACCGTTTGATATCCTATTCCTCGTTTTTCTGCCTCTTCCTTTGCCCAGGCTATGATTTTAGGATGAAATCTGATGGAAACCGGCTCATACTTTTCCTCTTCATTTTTAGCTGGTCGTCCACGCTTCCTAAGTGTAACCCCAAACTGATCTGCGATCGCATCTCTGAATTTTTGGTTTTCCTCTGCTGTAACTCGTCTTGCTTTGTCAAAAGGAAACTCACATTCCTGATTCATATTGTTGACACTCCCTTTTTGTCGCTTTTCTCGCGCTAATTATCCTTATTCGCTCATCTCGCATGGTAAAAACAACCACAACAATTGAGCCATCTTCCATTTCACCAATTGCCCATTCCCTTTCTTCTCCCTGAGAATGGCTAGAGTCCTCCGTAAACATAAGATAAGGGTCGGCAAAAACTGTTACAGCTTCCTCAAATTGAATACCATGCTTCAAAAAATTTGACTCAGCTTTATTTTCATCCCACTCAAAGCGCATTTATAGTATATACCAAAAACATTGTCTTTGCCATCCTACACCGACTTGGGCTTTGGCATTAAGCTCTGCTTGTCGCCTTTGTTAGGGTTGTAGGAATTAATTGTGCGATCGCATTGTTTATTTAATTTAAATTTTATTAAATAGAACTTGAAATAAATTATTTTAAATTTTTAATTCTCAATTACTAATGTCCAATTCTCTATGCCCAACTTGGTTAACACTTTTAAAAAAACATCGCGTTATTGCTGTAATTCGGGCTGAGAAAAGAGAATTAGCCAGACAAATGGCTTTAGCAGTGGCATCTGGCGGAATGCAGTTAATAGAAGTGACCTGGAATACTCCTCAAGCTGCAAAACTGGTCGTAGAATTGCGTAGAGAACTACCTGACTGTATTATTGGTGCGGGTACGCTATTAAGTTTGTCACAAATGCATGAAGCCATACAAGCCGGGTCACAATTTCTTTTTACTCCTCACATTGACCCAGAAATAATTCAAGCGGCTGTCAATTTAAATGTACCAATTATACCGGGAGCGTTGACTCCTACAGAAATTATGACAGCTTGGAATCTAGGTGCAACTTGCGTCAAAGTTTTTCCCGTACAGGCATTAGGTGGTGTTAAATACATCAAAAATTTGCGATCGCCATTAGGAGAAATTCCCTTGATTCCAACTGGGGGAGTAACTTTAGAGAACGCAGCAGAATTTATCTCTTCAGGTGCGATCGCCATTGGATTAAGTAGTGAGTTATTTCCTAAACATTTAGTTATGTCTGGAGATTGGGACTTAATAACTCAGCAGACAGTGACATTGCTTCAAAAGATAAAGTAAGATAAAAATAGATAAATTCATAGATTTGAACAGAATTCATCTATTAATTAAAGTTAGAAAATAGAATAAATAAAAACGTTGATGTTTGAGAGTATTTACCATGAAAAAACTAATTTTACCTCAGTATATTCGCTATTTCAAAATTTTTGTTGCGGCTGTAACACTGTCGGCTACTATTTTAATTCCTACAAATAAAGTGTTAGGAAATAATACGCAGCGTGTTAGTAAAAAAGTTAGCCAGTTGAAAAAAACCAATCAACGTTGGATTCAAGTAGATTTGTCAGAACAAAGATTAATTGCTTGGCAAGGAAATAAACCTGCTTTTGGAGTTATTGTTTCTACAGGGAAAAGAGCGACTCCTACCCCAATTGGTGTATTTAATATTTATACAAAGTTAAAGAAAACTCGCATGAAAGGTGAAGGCTACGACATTCCTAATGTTCCCCATACTATGTATTATCAAGGTGGTTATGGAATTCACGGCGCATTCTGGCATAATAACTTTGGGACGCGGGTTAGTCATGGTTGCGTCAATTTAGCACCGAACCAAGCTAAAAAATTATTTAATTGGGCATCAGTTGGAACTACTGTGGTTGTACAGCCATAGGAACGAAATTAATTTGTAATCACGTAATCAAACCCGATATCTTCAAGATCCGGGTTTTTTTAGATAAATGGGCAAGGATGGGGTATTTTCTTAATTTCATCAAAATAAAAGCTATGTTCTTAAGTAAGTTTGACAAGCTGTCTTTTGACTTAAATACATTGCTGATTTGATACTTTATTTGTTGATGTAAAATACTTACCAATTGGTCGAGGTTTATAAATTGAATTTAGATTATTGTAAATTTAGTTTAGCTATTATTAGTATTGCTTTATTTCCATTCACTGCTATTGCAGAAATTAAATCCGAATCAAGTATAGAAGCAGATATCAAAACCGATCGGCGCGGTTTAATTCAAAAATTAATTCAATCTAAGCAGTCTCAATTGACAGAGCAGGAAAATACAGTAATTTCGACTTCAGCAGTTGACTTAGATTTAAACGAACCAATAAATAAATCTCCAGAATATTTATCCAATCTATCATTAACTCAATCAGAAGAAGTAATCATTGCAGATAGCGATCGCAACAGCGACCCCGATAAATGGTCTGGTGGTCGTCCCGACGGACACGCTCCTATTGGAGTTATGGGAGAGCATACTCACAAAAAAGGAGAATTTATGTTCTCCTACCGCTATATGTTGATGAAGATGGACGGTAATCGTGACGGGACAAAAAGTATTAGCGATCGCGAAGTATTGCAGCAATATATGGTCACTCCCGTCGATATGACCATGCAAATGCATATGGTTGGAGCAATGTATGGAGTTAGCGACGATGTTACTCTAATGGCAATGGTGCCTTATGTTTCTAAGGAAATGGAGCATCTGACCCGGATGGGTGGACGTTTCACTACAAATTCCGAAGGCTTCGGGGATATTAAAACCACAGCACTATATACAATTTTTAATCAAGATCAACAGCGGATACATTTAAATCTAGGAGCAAGTTTTCCCACGGGTTCAATTAACGAAAGAGACGATACTCCCGTAGGTAAAGACCAGATACTTCCCTATCCTATGCAAATCGGTTCCGGTACTTTCGATTTGTTACCAGGAATTACGTACTTAGGTCAATCAGAAAAGGGTTCATGGGGAGCGCAAGCCTTAACCACGTTGAGATTAGGAAAAAACGACAATGGTTATCGTCTAGGTAATCAATATCAAGTATCGGGTTGGATTGCTCGTAATTGGACGGATTGGTTAAGTACTTCGCTACGGTTAACAGGTGCAACTTGGGGAAATATTGATGGTGCTGATAGTAGACTCAATCCGATGATGATTCCTACTGCTGACCCAAATAGAAGAGGTGGTACTCAGCTTAATTTGGGTTTTGGTGTAAATTTATATGCTCCCGAAGGTAATTTAAAAGGCTCTCGTTTAGCAATGGAGTTTGAATTACCTATTTATCGTTCCTTGGATGGTCCTCAGTTAGAAACTGATTGGCAATTAACGTTAGGATTGCAATCGTCGTTTTAACTAACAAACTTGAATTTCATCTAATTTATTAATTACCACATCCGCACCTCGAACATGATCGGATTTGCCGATCCAAGTAATCCCAATACAGCCAGCAGCTTTAGCGTTACGTGCCATTTGCATATCGCCGACAGAATCTCCTACCATTAATGTTGTACTTGGTTCTACTCCCAATTTTTCGCAAGCTTGTAAAAACAAAGCTGGTTCTGGTTTAAAAATACTGCCGTCTACTCCCATTTCTAAGTTTATATAGTCACCAAGTTGATGAAATGCGACAAAATTATTTACTTCTGCGGTTGTCGCTGCTGAAAGGATACCTACCTTTAATTGCGATCGCGAAAGTTTCTGTAATATGTCCAAAGTACCTGTAAATAATGAAGAAGTCGAATCACTCAGATATTTATCTGCTTCGTCTAAACTTTTACGAGCTATTTCTAAGGATTCAATCCAACCTCTTCCTGTTTCTGCAATATAAGCTGCTGCGGCAATTTCTGTTTCTCGACGACTTGCTACAGCCATTAAACCCGCAGCATCTAAAGTGTCACCATTAACACCAAATGCCATTAACAAAGGTTCCCCAATACCAGGTATTTGAGCATCTATAATTCTGGCTGCTTTTTGGGCAAAATTACGTAAATATACCTCTGAATCTTGTAAAGTACCGTTTTTGTCAAATACTATTGCTTGTATATTAGAAAAAGTTTTATCTCTACATTTAATAGTCGCCATAAGATACACCCCTTTTCAGGTTAAAGGTCAATTTAATTTTGGATTTTGGATTTTAACAACGAATGCTTTTATTCTAGATTTGGAATTTTTCTCTCTTTAAAAGTATACTTATTATTTGTATTTTACACAGAGTTTTTTATGTTGATCACCCAACTATTTGATATTGTCAATCTTTACCCAGAGATACTTGCTAAAAGTATTTTAAAGCTAGAACCTTCACCTGCAACAGAGGAAACGGAAATACTTCCACCGCATTTTTGAAGTAATTTTTCTACAATAGTTAAACCCAAACCAGCACTTCCTGTTTCTTCATTGGCTGCGGGACGCACTTTGTAAAAGCGGTCAAATATTTTTGAAATTTCATTTTCTGGAATCCCAATACCAGTATCGGTAAATTCTAGCTGTACATAACCTTTTAGCGTGCGAGTTCTTACCCAAACTTGACCGCCATTAGGTGTAAATTTGATACAGTTGGAAAGAAGATGGATGACAATTTGCCTTAATCCGCCACTGACACACCAAACATTAGGTAAATTGTTAGGTACTGTATACGCCAGCATGATACCTCTTTCTTGTGCTAAAGGTTGGTACGTGCTGACGATACCCGGAACCACATCAGACAGACATACAGGTTCTAAAGAAGTAGTTTCCAAATGACGTTCCAACTCTACTAAATCCATGACACCAGTAATTAAATGATTTTGGCGATCGCACTCTCGTTTAATCATTTCCAAATAACGTTGTCTCTGGGGTACTTTGATACTAGGAGAATTCAGTAATGAAAGTGCTGTTTTGATGTGCGTTAAAGGTGCAAGTAATTCCTGGAACACGTTCTTTAAGTATTCATCTTTAGCTTGTAATTCATTGCGAAGTGTTTGGTTTTGCTGTTTGGAGTTGTTGAAGCGGCTTTTGAATTTTCTAGAACTTATTTCCTCTTGTCTTTTAACTTGTGCAATAAATAATTGACTTATTAACGCTGTTTGGGGTGCTTGAGGATTAATAAATTTATTAGCTAGATTAAATTCTGAATTACTTGTATTTTTTATACCATTTAATACTTGCTGAATTACTTCACCGTCAAAACTTTGAACAGCTACTAGCGATGGAATTTTATACTGATTTTTTTGATTTAAAATTCGCTTTTTTAGGTTTTTTTGCGAACGATGAGCCGAAATCAAGCTGCAAAATTCTGGAGACAAAACAATTAAAAAGTATTCTCGCCTAATTTCGTGATTATCTGCAACAAGTTGGACTAAATGATGTGATAAATCGATTGGAGAAGCTGGAGTTGACCAGTAATGAGATTTTGAATCCGAATTATTAGCATCCGGCTTAATTTCTTCCACCCCACCCAATTGACAATTATAAATAGTAGCATCACCTAAATGTCGTCGATAACGCCTTAATTCCGAATCTAAAATACTTAGTCGTGGAAATTTGACTATAATAGTAGCCGATATTTTATTTTCAATCAGTAAATCAATTTGCGACCTGACCATTGATACTAAAGTTGTACAGCTAAGAGTTAAACGTTTTGGAGGTGTTTGAACTTCCATTACTAACTGATAGATAGATAAACGATCGGGTGGAGATGAATTCATAAAAAAATAAAAGAAGGAAAACCTAAAAAGTATACAGCAATAAATAATACTTTCTTAGATTCTCCCCCCTAAGTGTAATTTTTTTACAAAAACATTAGAATTTGGGGATTGGGAGTTAAGAGTTAGCAATTGGTAATTGTCCCCCCATCCCCCCATCCCCCCCATCCCTTCATCCCTTCATCCCTTCATCCCTTCATCCTTTCCGCTAAAGCTTCCCGTGCGTGTTCTCTGTCGTCGAAGTGGATTTTTTCGGTTCCGAGGATTTGGTAATCTTCGTGTCCTTTACCTGCTAACAGTACTCCGTCTCCGGATTTTGCTTGGACGATCGCAGTGCGGATCGCAGTAGCGCGATCGCCAATTACCATCGGCTCGACTGTATCGGGAATTCCGTTTAAAACATCTTGTAAAATGGCTTCTGGGTCTTCGGTGCGAGGATTATCGGAAGTTACTACGGCTAAATCGGCTAAATGAGCGGCGATTTTACCCATTTTGGGACGCTTGGTTTTGTCTCTATCTCCACCACAGCCGAATACGCAAATCATTTTACCCGGAATAAATGGACGTGATGCTTTTAATAAGTTCTCTAAACTATCGGGGGTATGAGCGTAATCCACAATCACGCTGATATCTTGGTTTGAACTTATTTGTACTCTTTCCATACGTCCGGGAACTCCCTCGAATTTGGGTATCGCGGCTGCTATTAACTGTAAATCTAAATCGAAGTGTAAAACGGCTCCTACGGCTGCTAGTAAATTTTCTAGGTTAAATTGTCCTACCAGTGGCGAACTAAAGGCTACGTCTCCTTTTGGAGTATGCAAAGTGCCGTTAACTCCGTTGGGTTCATAACTTAAATCACTCATATACAAGTCAGCGGTGGAATCGTTAACGCTGTAACTCCACACCTTTTTGTCACCTAAAGATTTTATTAACCGTTTACCATAAAGGTCATCGATGTTAATAATTGCCCTTCCCGTGAGATAATCGGAATCAAATAATAAACTTTTAGCAGCAAAATAATCTTCCATATCCTTGTGATAATCAAGGTGGTCTTGAGTCAGGTTGGTAAATACTCCAACTTCAAACTTGCAACCCGAAACCCTTCCTTGAGCCAAAGCATGGGAACTGACTTCCATTGTTCCATATTCGTTACCAGCATCGAGAGCGGCTTTTAATTGTTTTTGCAACTCTACCGCAAACGGTGTAGTGTAAGCAGCAGTTTGGACAAAACCCTTCCAGCGAGTGTAAAGAGTCCCCATCAAAGCGGTAGATAGCTCAGCTTGATTGAGAAAATATTCGATTAAATGGCTGGTTGTAGTTTTACCATTCGTCCCCGTTACACCAATTAACTTAAGTTTGTGTCCAGGATAATCGAAAAAAGCCGCAGCTAGTTGAGCGCAAGCTTTGGTCATATCCGCAGCGACAATAACTAAAGGAGAATTTCCGTCAACTCCCTGTTGATAAGGAGGAGCAAGGGGAGGAAACTTTTCAGCAGCTTGGGGAGAAATAATAGTGGCGATCGCACCTGCTTTAATTGCGCTTTCCCAAAATTCTCCACCATCAACTCGCGTACCCGGCATTCCAATAAACACATCTCCCACATTAGTTGCATGGGAATTTGTCGTCAAACCCTTAACTTCAGCATCCATTGCGGGATGTTCGGGTAATTGCGAAATACCATCAATAGCACCTAGTAATTCACGCAGTTTCATCTTATCAACCTCGTCAGTTCAATTTTGGATTTTGGATTATTCTACGGGAGGACGGTTGCGCGTCAATTGATTTTAGATTATTTAGCTTGTCCCTCTTTGGATTATCCTCGTCGTCAACTACGAGGCTTTTTTAATTTAGAATCTAAAATTTAAAATCTAAAATTTAAAATCTAAAATCCAATATAGATCGGTCACACGCATTGCTTGGGGTTATTTTGCAACATTTTTGACGATATACAAATACTTAAATATACTTCCGGAGAGTTTTTTCTAACTGAGTAACGGAAGCACGGGGAGAAGGACGGGGAATGGAAAGTAAATTCTCATCTTTTGCTACACACAGTACGGGTACTTCATACTGGTAAGCAGCAAACCAATCCTCGCGGGTTGTAATATCTCGCACCTCCAAATCTATTGATGCAAAATCCTGAGTTTGGATTATGGTTTCCAATTTTTCCTGCAAACCCTCACATAAATGACATCCCGGCTTACTGTATAAAATTAATTTCATAATTTGGAATGGGAATTGGAAATTGGGAATTGGGAATTGGTAATTGGTAATTGGTAATGGGGAATGGGGAATGGGGAATTGGGAATTGGGAATTGGTAATTGGGAAAGAGTTAGGAGTAAGAAGTAGGACTTAGCAAAAAGGCATATTTTTCTTGTAGGGGAGGCGGTTGAGGGGGCGTAGATAATATCCCCCTTTATTGCCGTTGCTAGTACACAGACTAATTATCAACCTAGTAATAAGACGGTGAGTGTACGGCACCATCCGAGTTTTGTGACACTTGCGGCCATTCCTGAGAAGTAAGGAGTTATAAATTTATTGCTCGCGGTTATTCATACACATTACCGATTACCGATTACCGATTACCTGACCTTTTTCACTAATATTTGGGAACTATAGATATTAAAGAGTGTAATTGTAGATGGCGTTTCTACCATGACTGAAAATTCTATCATTATCGATAAAAGTATTTATGAATCGCTCCAGCGAGAAAATCAGCAGTTAAAAGATAAGTTACAATTCTCCGAACAACTATTCCAGCTTGCGATCAATAATATCCCGCATTCTGTATTCTGGAAAGATAGAAATTCGGTTTTTCTGGGCTGTAATCGTAATTGTGCTGATGATGCTGGTGTCGGTGAACCTTCCAATATAGTTGGTAAAACTGATTACGATTTACCTTGGACAACACAACAAGCAGATTTTTATCGGGAATGCGATAAGCGGGTTATCGATAGTGGTGTTCCCGAACTAAATATTATTGAAACTCAAGTACAAGCAGATGGAAACCTGTTCTGGTTAAATACCAACAAAATTCCGTTACGCGACGGTGAAGGTAATGTCGTGGGTATCTTCGGTACTTATGAAAATATTACCGAACGCAAGCAGGTAGAACAAAGCCTCAAGAAGTTAAACGAAACATTAGAAGCAAAAGTTGAAAGACGTACAGCGCAGTTGAATGAAAGTAAAATGCAACTTTCCCGGTTAGCAGATAACGTACCGGGAATGATTTACCAGTTTCAACTTAACCCCGATGGTACAATATCTTTTCCCTACGTCTCCTCTGGGTGTCAAGATATTTGGGAAGTGGAACCGCAACAGGTGTATGACGATGCCGATTTATTGTTTACAATGATTCATCGTGAAGATTTACCGAACTTGAAGGAAGCAATTGCTAACTCGGCTCAAACTCTTCAAAATTGGGAATATGAATGGCGGATTACTACTCCAAGTGGTAAAAATAAATGGTTAAAAGGTATTTCTAAACCTCAATTACAGCCAGATAATTCTATTCTTTGGGATGGCTGCATAATTGATATTACTCAACGTAAACTAGCTGAATACGCACTGCAAAAACTCAACCAAGAACTAGAAATAAGAGTTGAACAACGTACCGCAGCACTTAATCAAACCGAAGCAAGATTAAAAAAATTAACAGATAACGTACCGGGAATGATTTACGAATTTTGTTTGCATCCCGACGGTAAAATGTCATTTCCTTATGTATCTTCTGGGTGTCGAGATATTTACGAAATAGAACCCGATCAAGTTTTTGAAAATGTTGATTTGTTATTTAACCCAGTTCATCCCGAAGATGTTCCGAAGTTACAACAGGGTATTGCGATTTCTGCACAAACTTTGAATAATTGGGAATATGAATATCGGATTACGACTACAATCGGTAAACAAAAATGGTTAAAAGCTATTTCTAAACCTGAATTACAACCAGATGCTTCTATTATTTGGTACGGTTGTATTGTTGATATTACCGAAATTAAACAAGCCGAAGCAAAATTGTTAGAACAAGAACAATTTCTACGCAGTATTTACGATGGAATGGAACAGAATATATTTGTGATTGATACTCGTGGGGACGATTTTATCTGCGCGGGTATCAACTCTTTTGGACTGCGGATGATCGGTTTATCTAATGCTGAAATTATTGGTAAAACATTAGAAGAAATATTTGGTGTATATGCAGCAGCAGATATATATCAAAAATGTAAAAATTGTATAGAAGCTGGGAGTGCGATTACTTATGAAGAATCTTTGATATTACAAGGTCAAGAAACTTGGCTGTTAACAACTATGAATCCCATCAAAGACGATCAAGGTCAAGTTTATCGATTGGTAGGAACAACATTTAATATTACCGATCGCAAACAAGCAGAGGAAGAACTTAAAGCTAGTCAGCATTTTATTCAACGCATCACCAATTCTTCTCCAAATATACTTTATATTTTCGATGTTGATGAACAACGAAATATCTACGCAAATCAAGAAGCTGCGACTTTTCTTGGTTACTCTAACGAAGATATTTTAGCTGCGGGAAATAAATTAATGTTCAAGATAACTCACCCAGAAGACTTAGAAAAAATTATTTGTCAACAGCAAAAAGTACTTGCTGCTGCTGATGGAGACATATTAGAATTTGAATATCGTGTCAAACATCATGATGGTGAATATCATTGGTTTGACGATCGACAAACGGTTTTTCATCGCAACGAAGACGGTACGGTCAAGCAATTACTCGGTGTCGCAACTGATATCACTAAACGTAAATTAATAGAAATTGAAGTACAGCAAAAAGCTATTGAGTTAGAAAATACTTTACAAAAATTACAACAAACTCAAGCTCAACTGATTCAAACTGAAAAAATGTCTGGTTTGGGTCAAATGGTTGCGGGTGTCGCTCACGAAATTAATAACCCCGCAAACTTTATTCATGGAAACCTTTCTTTCGTTTGTGAATATACTCAAGATTTACTAGGAGTTTTGGAACTATATCAAAAATACTACCCAAATCCATCAGCAGAAATTCAAAAACAAATTGCAGCAATAGAACTGGATTTTCTCAAAGAAGATTTAACAAAAATCCTGACTTCAATGGAAGAAGGAACCCGACGCATTCGAGAAATTGTTTTATCATTACGTAATTTTTCACGCTTAGATGAATCTGAATTCAAAAAAGTATATATTCATGAAGGGATAGATTCTACATTAATGATTTTACAAAATCGTTTGAAGTCTAAATCGAATTTTTCTGGGATTGAAGTTATTAAAGAATATGGTAATCTTCCTTCAATTGAATGCTATCCTTCTCAACTCAATCAAGTATTTATGAATATTTTAGTTAACGCTATTGATGCGTTGGAAGAGGGAATTATAAAAAATAATTCTTCTAATAATTCTATTCCTAAAATTACTATCTCCACTACAAGATTAAACAAGAATATCGCTCAAATTCGTATTTCCGATAACGGTTGCGGTATTCCTCAAAATATAATATCAAAACTTTTCGATCCTTTCTTCACTACCAAAGAAGTTGGAAAAGGTACAGGATTAGGCTTATCAGTCAGCTACCAAATTATTATAGATAAACACGGTGGAAAATTGTTTTGCGAATCCGTACAAGGTAAAGGAACGAGTTTTATTATTCAGATTCCGATTTCTCATAGGAATAGGAAATAGGAAATAGGAAATAGGAAATAGGGAATAGGGAATAGGGAATAGGGAATAGGGAATAGGGAATAGGGAATAGGGAATAGGGAATAGGGAATAGGGAATAGGGAGTAGGAAGTAGGGGCAAGAATTTAAAGCCAGTTTACCCAACCGTTACCGTTGTTAGATTTGCTTATGCCGACTAACTTGAAAGCTTGTAAAATCCAAAATCTATTGACGCGGAACCGTTTTCCCATAGAGTAATCTAAAATCTATTGACGCGAAAGCGTCTTCTCGTAGAGTAATCCAAAATCCAAAATCTAAAACCCCTCTCAGTAAAGAGCGGGGCAATGTAAACTTATGTTACGCAATAAATCCCATCTTGACCTAAAACATATTCATAATAGTGATAACGCTAGCGCCGGTAATCATCACCAAAACGCCCATCAGTAAGGATTCTTTAAGGACGTTTGGACTTTTTGATTCATTCATTTTTTTACAATCCTTTGATTATTAAATATGTTATTAGATTATCAGTAACCGTATAATTATCTACAAAACTATCGTAAAACTTAAAATTGCGTAAACTTACTTAGCAATTACTTAAGTATTTACTTGAATTTAAAACGATCAGTTTTTAACTGCTAACTCCTCATTCCTAACTCTTAACAAAATACTTAATCCCGCTCGGATTATGCGCCTTTGTACGGTAGAATTAATTTATCCCTGCTATGTAAGCATTTGAGCGATTAATTGTTATGACTATTTCACTAGCATCTACTAGTAAGACCGATTTCAATCTAGAAGAGTTGAACCAAAAATACGAAACTGCTCATCCAAGAGAAATTTTGGCATGGTCTGCGGAGAATGTTTCTACAGGTTTGGTGCAGACAAGCGCTTTCAATGTAGATGATATTGTTATTACTGACATTCTCTATCGCGAACTCAAGCAGCAAACACCCGTAATTTTTCTCGATACACTGTTCCATTTCCGTGAAACTTTAGAATTAGTAGAAAAAGTAAAGCAACTGTATAACGTCAATTTGCAAGTTTACAAAAATGAGAATGTTGATAGCCGCGAAGCTTTTACGGCTAAATATGGTGAAGCACTTTGGGATCAAGACATTGTAAAATTTCACGACGTTACTAAAATAGAACCTCTACAACGCGGTTTAGATGAACTTGATACTGTTGCTTGGATAACTGGACGTAGACGCGACCAAGCACCAACTCGTGCTAGTATGCCGATTTTTGAATTAGATAAAAAAGGTCGTTTAAAAATTAATCCTTTGGCTACCTGGACTCGTAAAGAAACTTGGGATTATGTAGGCGAATACAAGGTAATTTACAATCCTTTACACGACCAAGGTTATCCCAGTGTTGGTGATGAACCGATTACTACCAAAGTGGCAGAAGGCGAAAGCGAACGCGATGGACGCTGGCGCGGTACTGGTAAAACCGAGTGTGGAATACATATTTAAAAGGTTAAAGGTTAAAGGTTAAAGGTCGAAGGTAAATATTTTGTACCACCATTGAGAGTTAAATTCTTTTTTTGAAGAATATAGGTGATACATATCAATAGAGTAGAGACGTTGCAGTGCAACGTCTTTTTGTATTTTGATTTGTATTGATAATTTGGTGGAATGTGAGGAAATATTAGTTATAAGCTATAGGTTACAAGTTAATAGTTTTAACTTTATTTCTTCGTAATCATTAATAATGATAAAACCGCTAATAACTAATTATCTCCTATGATTAAAATCCTCCACCTTTCCGACATTCACATGGGAAGCGGCTTTACCCACGGGCGCGTCAATCCGGAAACGGGTTTGAATACGCGCTTAGAAGATTTTGTGAAAACTTTATCTGTGTGCATTGACCGCGCGATCGCAGAACAAGTCGATTTGGTGTTGTTTGGTGGCGACGCTTTCCCCGATGCAACGCCGCCACCTTTTGTACAGCAGGCGTTTGCGGGTCAGTTTCGCCGTTTGGTTGATGCTCAAATCCCCACGGTATTACTTGTAGGAAATCACGACCAGCATTCTCAAGGACAAGGTGGAGCAAGTCTATGTATTTACCGTACTTTGGGTGTACCTGGTGTTGTAGTGGGAGATACTCTAGATACGCATAATATTCAAACTCGTAGCGGTGCGGTGCAGGTGATTACTTTACCTTGGTTAACTCGTTCTGCTTTGATGACACGTCAAGAAACTCAAGGTTTATCGCTCGGAGAAATCAATCAATTATTAACCCAACGTCTACAAGTTGTATTAGAAGGAGAAATTCGTCGTCTCGACCCCGATGTGCCAATTGTACTTCTAGCTCACTTAATGGCGGATAATGCCAACTTGGGAGCAGAGCGTTTCTTGGCTGTGGGCAAGGGTTTCACTCTGCCTTTATCTTTATTGACACGTCCGTGTTTTGATTATGTAGCGTTAGGACACGTACATCGTCACCAAAATTTGAACAAATCCAATAAACCCCCGGTGATATATCCCGGAAGTATTGAACGAGTTGATTTTAGTGAAGAAAAGGAAGATAAAGGCTATGTAATGGTAGAAGTCGAATCGGGTAGCGCTAAATGGGAATTTTGTCCTTTATCAGTTCGCGCTTTCCGCACCATCGAAGTAGATGTATCTAAAACCGAAGACCCAATAGCTGCGATCGCCAAATCTGTAGCCAAAAATAATATTAAAGACGCGGTTGTCAGGTTAGTTTACAAATTGCGATCGGAACAGTTGGATTTAATTGATAATGCTTCTTTACAGGAAATACTAAGTCCAGCGCATACTTATACGATTCATCCAGAATTAGTCAGTCAGTTAGCTCGTCCCCGTCTTCCAGAATTGAGCGCGAGTAGCAGTATTGACCCAATGGAAGCATTGAAAACTTATTTAAACAACCGGGAAGACCTCCAGGACATTGCTAATCTCATGTTAGAGGCGGCACATAGCTTACTGAGCCCCGACGAGGAAGAGTTCTTCGATTCACCCAACAACGGGGATTCAGCAGGTGATGAATCTATGATTGGTGAAAATACTCAGTTGCGTTTGTTGTAAGTATTCAAAGTTATAAATTTCTACCTCATGCTTCCAATTACTATCTATTGGTATAGCTAATTAATGCTGGAATCTAGCTCAAATAAAGCTTTCTCTTGGTTAACCTGTCTTTACAGGTAGATTTACAAAATCAAAACTTGTGGAACTGACGATTTAGCCTAGAACAAAGTGAGTTGTTTGTATAGTTTCGATAAATAAAAGGTAATAAAATTGTAAAAATAAGGTGTTATGCGTTTTTTTTGCTAGTAAAGTTTTTATCGAAAACATCAAAAGATTTACCAAAAATTCGTAAAAATACAGTCTTTTTAAAATTATACTTTTATTGTATAAACTGATTGTGTGATATTAATAAGTTAGAGGTCGATTTTACCTCTACCTCCCTTCTGTTCCCTAATTTAGCTAGATTTTACTTATAATAAGTGCCTCATTTTTTACGAGTCACTGTTATTTGAATACAATGATGCACCTTAACTAACGATTAGTTGTGGTGCATCATTAATTCATTGAATCATTAATACAATCAAAAAAAAATGAATAATATTTTTAGTAACGTTAATTTTGATGTTTCCTTTTTGAAAAGCTATCTTGCTATTCTAAAAAATAGACAAGTCAAGGATCGAGAGCAAACAAAAGTAGTTATTCAAGAAGCAACCAAAGAGCTAGCTTTATATTTTCAACATACTCCTTTAGAGATTAATGAGATATTTAGTTTTTTGACAAGCCACTTACAAAAAAATCCGGAAATACTTGGTAATGCTTTTGCTTTCTCACCTGAAATACGTTCCTCTTGTCCTTTTGTATTTAGAGGTATCAATGGATTTGAAAGTAGAGATATTGCCAAGGGATTTCCTTACAATAACAGTATTTGGTATGACGTGCCTGTAAAAAAAAGAAAAGCTGTTTGGAGCGTTCCTTATTTCGATATTGGCAAAGCTGGTGAGGATATTCTTCTGACGACTTATTCTATTCCAGTATTTAATCAACATTCCATGTTAATTGGTGTAATTATCAGCGACCTTTTATTAGCAAGTATAGAAGAAATCGAAAAAATGGAATAGCTGGTGAATGAAATATTTTTTAATCTGCAAATTGGGATTATATCTAATTATTTAGTTATTATATATGTTATATTCTCAATATTTTTTTTAATCAATTGGTTAAGATTTCAAAAGCGTTACCCTAGTTTATATCCAGAGGAAAAATTTCTAGCTTTAGTTATAATTATAATTATTAGCGTATTGTGGCCGGTAGCTTTACCTTTTTATTGGATAAAACTTTTTAGAAATAAATGATATTTGAATAGCGGTTTTTTGTTAACTTTAATATACTCAAAAATCTTGTGGTACGGAAAGCTAAATCGCCCTCACTCTGGAAGAGTGGGGCTACTCAAACAAAGCCTACCTGCGTAGGCTGAATTCGGTACCTCTTTATACAGAAACGGCATTACGCAAGT
>NZ_JAYGHM010000060.1:0-49210 GCF_034931125.1 Rivularia sp. UHCC 0363
GGGACGTTTGCTAACTGGGTCTAATTCTTCTTTAGTACAAGCCAAAGGTACGTAATTTTTATCAATACCTTTTCGTTTAACTTCTGCTTCTAACCAATCGAGATAACTGCTAAAATCCGCATCAATTGCTACAAGTTCATCAAAGGTAAAACACTCCAGGTGGTCATTCTCTTGCTTCTCAATTTCATCTCGTGCAATCTTACTAATGCGTCTATCAGTTACCAACCAACCTTCATCTGTTTTCTGCTCCGACACCTTGGAATCTAATGCTTGCACATCTTTAAGCCCAACTTCCCCAGTCATTCCACGTACTAAAACGCGGTCATATCGATTACGTCTGACCGGAATATTAAGAATCCACTCAAAATAATTGTCTTGCCAAACTTCATATTTTTCAAACCGATAACCCAAAGTTTCAAACCAACCGCGCATTTCTTGAGCTAGTGCAATTGAAGTCGGAATCGGAGATTTGGCGAGAATATTCCCCCCCTCTCCCCCTCTCCCACTCCCCTTGTCCTCTTCACCTGCTGCTAACCGTGCCATTTCGGTTCTAATTCCTTCCAGCGTCGGTAATCTATCTAATTGTTCTTGGATAACAACGACACTTTGATGTAAAGAAGTTATTTGATTAGAAGTTAAAACCGATTCAGGAGTGCGAGTACGCTTGGTAACTTCAATAAATATTGTCGCGAATGCTGCTACCTCTCGCATTACATCTAATTGCAGTGCTTTGATTTCGTCCCCCAAAGCATAAGCATCAAGAAAAGCTTCTACTTCACTAAGTAGAATCGAAGAATTATAATGGTCAAAGGCTTTGCGAAAAGCTTTTTTAATATCCTCTTGTCGAAAAAATTCTAATAAACATTTTGGTTTACCAACACCGTATTCAACTAAAGTATAGGCGTAAACACCACTAAAATCTTCTGGGGGATGCTCTGGTGTTAAATTATATTGCTTTAATATTTTGATTACAGTTTCATTACGCTCTAACTTGTCTTTAATTGGACTAGCAATGCTAGTTAATATACTAAATAATAAATCTAGATTGTTGAGCATTATAGAGGTAAATATTTTTTATGTAATACTTTACAACACTCTTGTAGTTATTTGTAAGTAAAATCCCATACATAGATGATAAAACTATCATATCTTCCGAGTCTTTTAATCGGAATGCGCTTTACCATTGCTCCTTTACTGGTTTTTGATGCTTTAGACCATAAAACCAGTTATTGGTTCATAATCGGTTACATTATTGCCGTACTTTCAGATATTTTTGATGGTATTATTGCCCGTCGTTTAAAAGTTAGTACTACGCAACTTCGTCAAGCAGATAGCTGGGCTGATATTTGTTTATACTTGGGTGTGGCTATTAGCACTTGGTTAGTGTATCCCCAAATAATCATTGATTTTCGATTACCTTTATTATCTGCAATTACGATCCAATTAATATTGTTCGCGGTTAGTTTAATTAAGTTCCAAAAATTCCCCAGTTTCCATACCTACACTGCTAAAGCATGGGGATTAGCATTACTTGCAGCGACAGTGGGGTTATTTGGTTTTGGTTACGCGAATACCCTTTGGGTTGCGATCGCGCTTTGTTGGCTCAATAGTTTAGAAGAAATCGCCATGACGCTATTGTTACCAACTTGGCAATGTGATGTTTTAAGTATCTTTCATGCATTGGAGTTACGTAAAACATTGAGACTAGAAGCAACTAGTCAGGACGGAGTTTAACTGCGTGAGATTAAAAAAACAATTCCGCAAAAATTTCCAAATTTTACTACTGCTGGGTGTAATATTTCTCTTTTTCGCAACTCCCTTGCGGAATTTACTCAATCAAGAGATTCTCTCATCATGGTTGCAAAGATTAGGTATTTGGGCTGTTCCCTTATTTATCTTCACTTATGTATTGGTTACTGTTTTAGGTTTGCCGATAACAATTCATACATTAACTGGAGGTGTAGTTTTTGGTTTGGGATGGGGAATTGTTTGGTCTACATTGGCCGCAACATTAGGAGCAGTAGGAGCCTTCTGTTTGACTCGGTACCTATTTCTAGATTGGGCTATGGCAAAATTTGGTCAACATAAACTGTTGAGAAAATGGCATCAAGCACTCGATCGCAATCCCTTTTTCTTAGTTCTATCTCTACGCTTTGCCCCGATCGCTCCATTTAATATGATTAACTTTTTATTGGCACTAACCCCAATCGATCTAAAGATTTACACCTTGGCAACCTTAATTGGAGTAATTCCAGGGACAATTGCTTATACCTGGTTGGGTACTTCTGGAAAAACTGCTTTACAAGGAAGCGATGCATCCTCGTTTATACTCGCGTCAGTTTTTTTAGTGTTGTTATCGGTATCACCATTGTTATTTAAGCGTTTGTGGAAGTAGTACCGGAAATTCCATTCATTTTTGGAGTAACCGATCGGTCAATCTTTGAATATTTGTAAGCTTTTGATCGCAATACTTTTGAATTGCAGCGTTGCACAAAAGGGTTTAGTAAAACAAATAAATTATTTTTTCTTAATTCTATTTTTTCGACGAGATTCTTTCTGCATTTTCTTCTTCTTTTTCGCTTTACTTTTGGTTTTTTTCGATGAGGTAGAAAATCCCTCTGGCTCCATGAGAATACTTGGCTTATTTATCTCAAAACAAGCCCAATATTTCATTTCAGATATCGCATCTTCAATCAAAGAATAATGCGGATTATCGCGAAGTTCATTCAAATTTGCTTCTGAACCATTTTGAAGATAATCATCAAAATCATCCCGTGCAAAAAAGAACGGCTCGATTAAATCTTCATCAAAAGTTCGCTCAATGTATTCCTGAAGTTCTTCAGGAGCAAGTATAGAGCCGTTAATCGCTAATTCAGTCAAAATATAATCTGGTTCTTCTTCAACTTGAGTTGTAGAAGATTTATTTGCAAAGAGAAGTGAAAAAAGTTCTTTAAAATATTGAACTACTTGCTCTCTAGAAACAATTCCTTGAACTACTAAAATAATTAAAGATTGGAGAGCAGCCCCTTTGATATATTCATTGACTTCTTGATTTTCTATCAGTTGCTTGATGGGGTCAATATTTCCATGACTTACGGAAGCGAGTATTCTACTTAAATCCTCAGTAACTAGATCTCCTGTTACATTCATCGGCATATCCCCAGGAACTGAGAAAAATTCGATGATAAAAGGATAAGCTAATGGTTCCTTAAATTGTGCTAACAAAAATAAAGCATAAAGATGTAAAAGATAATCAGGCTTATTAAATAAATCCTCCAGATTATCTTTAGATTCCGATAAACTAGTTAGTAGAAAAGGAGTAATTGCTTCTTTTTCTTCGATAGCTCTTTCTAAAGCTTGAAGAGGAAACTTCCCGGTATTAAGTTCTAATTCTGATAAAATCTCTTCCAATTGCATACTCAAAAATTTTCTTTGATAAAAAATAAAAATACTAAACAAATTTTAATCATAGATTTGATTCCATTTATGCTAAGTTTCGTTAATTTTGGGACTACCATATCCCTTGTGGAAAAATCGGGCTTTGTAGTTTTACCGAAAGGCTCTCGAATAGTAGCTACTCTTAACAACGTTAACGAAGCAGGGTTTGTTGAACTTCAAGCCACACAAGTTTTAACTCACTCCCAAGAATACAATATTCCGTCAAATGCGATACGCGGAGCGTCGCCCTTTCGGGCTATCGCAATTCGTGGTGATGGAGGAAAACCTTTAATTGCATCTCGTTTGAACAGTAATAAGGGAGAAATTGCACGAAGAGATGCACAAATATTTGCTGTATTGACATCCTCCCCGGCGTAAACGCACGTGGATTCCAAGAATCACTTCTTAGACTTCCTATGCACACGAGTTGACTTGCTTGAAGGAGTTACCTCACCCAAGTATTGGTCAGTCTCTCCAGAGGCGTTAGTTCCGACGTGACCCGCCGTACTTAGACCTTTTTCGGTGGATGTTCCGCGCAGCATTCCAATCACGGTCTTGTGTATGCCCGCAGTGAGGACAAGAATGAGTTCTAGTACTAAGAGATTTGTAATTTGTTAAGCTATTATCCTAGAATTTCCCCCGACATCTCAACCTCTTCCTTCATCACGTGCCAACCCGTATGAGAACCCATCTTACCTGCTTTCACAAACAGCCAACAGCCGCGTTGATAAGAATTTTTACCCGTTTCACATCTAGGTTTTACCCCAATTAATTCCTCTACTTCTTCAGTAGTTAGTATCCAACCATTAGCTTGAGCGCGTTCCAGTACATCCATATACCAAATTGGATTTGACGGTTGCAATCTTGAAAAAACAATGTCTTCAAGGTTTCTCAATGACTGCGATATTTCTGCAAGACTTTCATCAATCCATTGCTTGGTCGAATCATTTACTTGTGGCTGGGATGGTGTAGTAGTTTGTTTCGGTATACCATTCTCTGGCTGTTTTTGAGCAATTCCCAAAGGCTCGGTGAATCTTTCAAAGTTTACAACGCGATTGTTTTTATCAAAACTAGCCGACGAAGCATCTTTTTGTAAATTGGCTTTATAGTTATCAACTGGTACTAAGTTACGACCAATTTCCGTAGCCAGATTACTTAAAAAACTAGCCGCTTCTGCTTCATCGCGGGTAGCCATTTGAGCTGCTACTTGTTTCATCATCCGCACTAAACTACCATCTATTAACTGTTCGTTCGCTGCCAGGATATCTACTTCCGAACCACTAGGACAATCTAATAACGCTTGAATTAGCTTTAGATAAGTTTGGGATTTTTCGTCACTACTTTCATGATGAACCGCGACTTCAAATAAGTGATTTATTTGTTTCGCCCAATGGTGTAAATACTTAGCGGCATCTGCTTTCCCTTCTCCTGCCATTTGTACTGCAAGTTGTTCGAGTACTTGTACCAACTCAGGAGTAACTAATTGTTCGTTGCGTTCTAATAATGTCCATTCTTCACCGTGAGGACAACTTAGCAGTTGTTCAACTAATTGGAGATAAGCTTGGAGGTTTTGTTGTTTAATTTTCATAGTGAGTTTTAATTATGTTTGGGTAAATAACTAGTTTTTGAAGACGTAGCAGTGTTACGTCTCTACATAACGTGTGCGTTTGTTTACATTCGGTCGTGGAATGTCCGTTTTATAACGTCAAGCTGCTGTTCTCTGGTTAATTTGATGAAATTCACTGCATAACCCTAATAGTTAACTGCGGATATTCTTCGGGATGTTCCATTGCATCTAACAATATTTCCCGATTAAGGACTTTAACGTTGATATGATGTCTCCCGTCGTGGAAGTATTCGTCGAGCATTCCGACAGTAGATAAAAATGTGCAGTCTCGTACATGAGAAAAAAGGACGATTAATCAACAAAAAGGTTTTTATAACTCCCCCTCACTCGGACGCTTACGAATTAAATACTCCAGCATTCTTCTACAATTCCGTTGTAAATTAAAAAAATGAGGAACTTGTGAGCATATAATAATAGCTGTGACGACCTCACAAGTTTCTCAAACTTATTCTCTATAAATAAAAAGAATAAAAGTATTGGGAGATAGTAGAAATGTTGAGCGTCCAAAATCATAATGTTGAAACTCAATCTAGAGATTTAGATGACCCTCAAGTATTGCTTGCGACTCTTCAAGACATTCGTCAATCAGTATTTCAAGAGGGACAACAAATCTTTTCTCAATGGGAACCCCATATTCAACGGCATTATTTTATCAAAAGTGCTAAAAATCTAGCGTATTATTTGGCTTTAAGGCATCACGATTTACGTACTTTACAAGCAGCCTTAACTCCTTGGGGATTGTCATCTCTCGGTAGAATAGAAGCAAGAGTATTACCTAATTTAGATGCAGTAATTTCTACTTTGGGTGCTATTTGCTCTTCAGAACCGAAGTCTCTCCCCAGCCGTCCTTCAATACATTCTTTTTTAGAAGGAGAATATCTTCTCAGAAATCATACAGAAGATGTTTTAGGTAAAATTTACAATCAACGGTGGGTGAGAATTATGGCAACTTTACCCTCAACTGCTGCCAATAATTACAAAAATATTCAAGATTTGCTGCATAAAGGCACAAACTGCGTGCGAATTAACTGCGCTCATGACTCACAACAAACCTGGGAAGCAGTAATTTCTCATGTCCGTCGAGCAGAAGCCCAAACCGGACAGCGTTGTAAAATTATGATGGATTTGGCAGGACCAAAACCTCGGATTGAGCGTGTTATTGCTCCTTATGGTTATAAACACATATTTCCTGGAGATTCTTTGCTTTTACGACGTGAATTACCCGATTTAGCGTCGCAAGATAACTCTAATTCGTTAACCTCTGGATCTTGGCAAGCAACTTGTACTATTCCATCCATCATTGATAAGTTGCAAATAGGAGCTACTGTTTGGATTGATGATGGACGCATTGGTGGCTACGTTGAATGTTTGATGCCATTCGGAGTAGTAATAAAAATTACTCATGCTAGGGACAAAGGAGAAAAAATTTCTGCCGGTAAAGGACTAAACTTTCCAGATACCGCGCTAAAACTGAGTCCGCTTACGGATAAGGACAAAGAGGATTTAGACTTTATTGTTACCCGTGCGGATATCGTCGGCTACTCATTTGTAGAAGAAGTTGCAGATATTGAACTTTTACAGCAAGAGTTACAGGCTCGTCAACATAAAAATTCGCATCCTTTGGCATTAGTAGCAAAAATTGAAACTCCCCAAGCGATCAAAAATCTTCCAGAACTAATTATCCATGCTGCGGGTAAACAACCTTTCGGGGTGATGATTGCTCGCGGCGATTTAGCGGTAGAAATTGGCTATCAGCGGTTAGCAGAAATGCAAGAAGAAATACTTTGGCTATGTGAAGCCGCTCATGTTCCAGTAATTTGGGCTACACAAGTCTTAGAACAATTGGTGAAAAAAGGAGTTACGAATCGCGCTGAAATGACCGATGCAGCAATGGCTGAAAGGGCGGAATGCGTAATGTTAAATAAAGGACGTTATCAAGCCCAAGCCGTTAGCATATTAGATGATGTGCTTAAAAGAATGCAGGAGCATCAATCGAAAAAGACATCTCAATTACGCGCTCTACATTCGTGGGAATTTGACGGAATAATTAGTGATTCCTAAATTGCCCGACTCCGACGCTCACAAGTTCCTCAAATTATTCATATATAACAAAAACATCGCAATTCGGAGGTTAAAACTCGTAAGTTAAACCCATAAAAGTTTAATTTCCACTCCCCAGCTATAACATACTAAGTGGATCAAAAGTATCATGCACAAGCAGCATTATCAACTCAAAGAAAACAACAGCTTGAAGTTATGGGAAAGATGGGTACTAGCTAGTACCATTGCTCAAATTCTAGGCTGGATTGTAATTGCCTATTTTAGTCAAGCAACCAATGAGTTCAATAATGAAAATACATATAAAGTATTGCTGTTAGTAGGGACTGTAGAAGGATTTTTGTTGGGGTTTGCTCAATGGTTGGTTTTACGATCCTATATCCGACGCGCAAGTTTCTGGATTTTCTTAACAATAGTAGGAGCGCTTTTATCGTGGTTTATGGGACTAACGGTAAGCGTTGTGATCGGGCTTTTTTATTTAGCCAATCTCCATCAGACGATTACAACATTAGTAAAAGAAATAGCTTTACTAGGTGCTGCGATAGGAACTGTAATCGGATATGCTCAATGGCTAATTCTAAAAATAGCAAACAAAAAAGCTATTTGGTGGGTGGGGGCTAATGCTTTTGCTTGGTCGTTAGGTCTTGTAGTGGCTTTCATCGGCGCAGGAATTAATAAATCGTCCGGATTTCAGATTCACCCAACCTTAGTTACAGTCGCGACAGGTGCAGTAATGGGGATTATCATTAGCTCGATTACAGGTCTTGTTTTGGTTTGGCTGTTACAACCGCGTCTTAGACATCATCATGATTAAAAAAATACCACGGAGGTGAATTATGTTGAGAGCAGCAGACATTATGACTACAGATGTTGCCACTATTCGCAGTTCCGCAACTGTGGCAGAAGCAGTTAAATTAATGAAAGCTAGAGGTTGGCATGCATTAATTGTAGAACGTCGTCACGACCAAGATGCTTACGGTATTATTACCGAAACAGATATAGTTTACAAAGTAATTGCCTTTGGTAAAGATCCAGCTAAAGTGCGGGTGTATGAAATTATGAGTAAACCCTGCATAGTAGTCAATCCCGATTTGGGTGTGGAATATGTAGCGCGGTTATTTGCCGAACATCGCTTACTCAGGGCACCCGTGATTCAAGGAGAATTGATGGGTATCATTTCGCTTGTCGATATCATTAATGAAAGTAAGTTTCTTGAATTACCTCGGGCAGTAGTATTAAAACAAGAACTTGAAGATGCAATTAAAAAAGCCCGCCTTACTTGCAGAGAAACCTCTCCTCGTTCGGAAGAGTGTGCTATCGCTTGGGATATTGTTGATGAACTGCAAGCAGAGTTAGCACATCAAGAAGCTAAAAGAGTTTCTAAAACTGCATTTGAAGAATACTGCGAAGAATTTCCAGAAGCTATGGAAACTCGGATGTTTGATACTTGGTGTAGTGGGTAATTGGGCATGGGGAATGGGGCATTGAGAATAGTTAGGAATTAGGAGTGAGGAGTAGTGAGTAAAGAATTAATTGATATTTCCCCATCTTCCCATCCTTTTATTAGGTATTTATAGGAATAAATAATGTGATGAAATCGAGCTTGTCGGGGTCGATATGGCAAGCTAGCCTGAGTAAAAGCTTGTTTTTGCTGCTGATACTTTTGTTGAGTGTCGTTATTGCTTTATGGCAGTTGATTCCACCTGCTGTTATTCCAGCGAGTGCGCCGCTTACTGAGTTTTCTGCTCAAAGAGCGATGCAAGATTTAGCAGTAATTGCCCAAAAACCCCGCCCTATGGGTTCTGCGGGTAATATTGCAGCGCGGGAATATTTGGTTGAAGAATTAACTGCAATGGGATTGCAGCCAACTGTACAAAAAACTGCTGTTGTGCAGCGCTTTCCGGGTTCTCAGGTTTTCGAGTCTGGTACTGTATATAACGTTGTTGCACGACTTCAAGGGGGCGATCGCACGGGCGCGTTAGCCGAAGGCGGCTCCTCTGGGAGCATCGCACTCGATGCACACTACGATTCTGGTGCAACTGGTCCGGGTGCTAGTGATTGCGGTTCCTGTGTCGTCACTTTACTCGAAACAGCGCGGATACTAAAAAATGAACCGTCCCTAAAGAATGATGTCATTTTTGTATTTACCGATGGTGAAGAAAACGGCGATTTAGGGGCAAGGGGATTTGTTAAGGAGCATCCTTGGGCAAAGGATATCCGTTTAGCAATTAACTTTGAGGCAATGGGCAGTGGTGGTCCGAGCTTGTTATATAAGACTAGCCCAAATAACAATACGCTAATCAAAGAGTTTATCCAAGCTGTACCGCATCCGTTTGTTTCATCCTTATTTTCGTCATTCCTCAATTTGTTTTCCGCACAGCGTCTTGGTTGCGATTTAGAAGAGTATATGGACTACGGTAGCGCTGGACTTGGTTTTTTCTATGGTGCAGATACGCCAGCTTATCATACTGCTCGCGACAGCATAGAGGTGATAGACCCGCGCAGCATTCAGCATCAAGGCTCTTATGCTTTAGGATTAGTACGTCATTTTGGCAACTTAGATTTAAGTAATATTACTGCCGATATAAATGCGGTGTATTTTAATATTCTGCCGGGAGTTGTTATTTACTATTCGCAAGCTTGGGTAATTCCTCAAATGGTAATTACAGGTTTGCTTCTAATTGCAGTTGTCATTATTGCTATTCAACGGAAGCAATTAACGCTCAAAGGAATCAGTCTATCAGCAGTTGCTTTTATTTTAAGTATTGTAGGCGCTGTTGTTGTTGTAAATTTGGTGTGGTGGTTTGTCAAAGTCTTAAATTCTAACTTACAAATATTCATCATCGGCTACTACCAAAGCAATATTTACCAAGCTGCTTTGATTGCCCTGACTATTGCGGTTATGAGTGCATTTTATACTTGGCTGTTAACTAGATTTCATTTGCATGACCTTTTTCTGGGTACGATATTTGTATGGGCTGCTTTGATGGTGCTAACTAGTTTATTAATGCCCGGTGCTAGCTATTTATTTACGCTACCATTATTTTTCAGTCTTCTTGGATTGGGCTGGATATTTCTTAAGTACAAGCAAATTGATAATTCTTGGCAGCAGGTGATTATCCTTTCAGTAACTGCCATACCGGGAATTATTTTGCTTATCCCCGACCAAGTTTACCACTTTGCCTCTTTAATGAGTCGGTTTGAATCACTAACAAATATACCGTTTACTACTTTTCCAATGGTATTTTTTGCTCTGCTATTCGGTTTAATGCTGCCACATTTCGTTTTACTTAGAAGCGGGTTTTCTCAAAATAAAATTAGGAGACGCTGGCTAATACCGGGAATTGCAGGATTTTTGAGTGTTTTGCTGATTGGAGTAGCAACTGTTAACTCCGGCTTTGATGCAAAATATCCTAAAACCAATAGCATTGCTTACGTGTTAGATGCTGATAGCGATAAATCTTTTTGGATGAGTAGCGATCGCAATCTTGATGAGTGGACATCGCAATTTTTTACAGATAATACAGCCAAAAGTCAAGTTGAAATATCTCCTTTCTGGTCAACTTCAAGTTGGAAAGCACCAGCACCTAAAGTATCTCTAGAACCACCAAATATTACCATTGATCGCGATATAGCAAAAGGTAGCAGCAGAAAATTACAGCTAAAACTGAATTCTCCCAGACAGGCAAATATTATTCAAGCTCAAGTCAAGGTACCGGGAATTCTCACTGCAAGCATTAACGGTAAACTCCTGGATTTAAGTGAATTTACACAGAGTCAGCGCTCCTCTTTGAATTTTGTTTACCACAATTTGCCATCAAATGGAATATCTTTAACTCTATCTGTGAAATCAATAAAACCGATTGAGATAACGCTCAAGGACTATTCTAATGGTTTGCCTCCGCAGCTAAAAACGAACATTAAAAAGCGAACAGATACCATGATGAGCGCTCCAATGGCAATGAAAGATCCGACTATTGTTAGCAGGAAATTTGTGTTTCCACTGAGCCAATCTAAAATTTACAGTGGTTTTCCGCAAAGACGTAACGAAGCAAAGTTTCAATTTGTAGCGTGATTTTACAAGTTTAAAAACATTCAACTAAGTAAGTTGGCGCAAAAAAATAACACTATATAAAGGAATGTTTTTCAAGCTCAAACTCTTTCCCCCTTTGCCCCTTGCCCTTTGCCCCTTGCCCTGCCCTAACGATAATTTTTCGTACCTAGCTACTTAATAATAAGCAATCAGTCATGAAATATTTAAGAAGAAAATGGTTAACTTTAGCATTAATATCAATTTTAAGTGCAATATTATTTTCAACAATGGCGATCGCACAAACTGATATTGATATTAACAACGATAATATAATCCGAGTTGGGGGTGATGTCACAGTTGCAGCAAATAAAGTTGTGGAAAATGCCCAAGCTATCGGGGGAGATGTAACAATTGAAGAAGGTGCGAGAGTCAGACAAACAGCGATCGCGATCGACGGAGATGTAATTTTACAAAAAAATGCCCGTGTAGATGGAGATGCTTATGCAGTGGGAGGTAAAGTTATTACCGAACAAGGAGCAATTATAGCTGGTTCCTCCGGTACGCTGAGCGGATGGGGAGTTTATGGTGCTAAAAGAAGAGGAATTAACAGCTTTTTAGTTCGCTATTTCTTTGGTAGTGCGTTTCATATTTTTAAAATCATTGTAGGTGCTATTGTTGGTATTTTAATTATCAAATGGCGACCCAATTTTCTACCTAATTTAGCAAATACTCTTAATCAATATCCCTTGCAAAGTGGGTTATGGGGTTTGGGCGGTTTAATATCGATAATAGTAGTAATAATTTTGCTTACAGTTACCTTAATTGGAATTCCTTTATTACCATTGGTTGGTTTGATGACTTACGTTGCAGTCATACTCGGAACCTTGGGAGTAGCTCTGTGGCTGGGAGAAAAAAGCATGAAAGAAAGAGAAAAATCGCCCACACAACAATTCATTGCAGGAATGTTAATTTTAGCTTTAATCGGCTTAATTCCGTTATTGGGCGGATTAATGATGTCGGTAGTGAATATTTTTGGTTTTGGTGCATTGCTGTTCTGGTTATTAGATAATCATCGCGATACAAGAGTGCTTGGCTAAATCTTGCTTTTCGTCAAACGGTAATAGACTGAACTTTTTAACAACAGTAAAGTAGGTGCTTTCGGGAAAGCTGCGGTAGATTTGATTGCTAAGGGAGAAACTGGAAAAATGGTCGCTTGGCAAAATGGAGAAGTTGTAGCAGTACCTTTAAAAAAGGTTATAGCTCACTGTCCATCGCGGGTAAAACCCGATAATTTTTTAATAGAAACGGCGCAATCTTTAGGTATTTATGTGGGAAATACCGAGCATCTTTCTAGATTAGAAGATTCTCTAGGTTCTTTACCTTTAAGTTATAGCTAAGAATTAGCAATCATTCTAAACGATGATAATTTGATTGATTTAAATTGAGTTAGGGAGGGTCAAATGATTATGCAATTTTTACTAATTATTGCTGCACTAATTGCTTTCTTATTCATCACTCTTTATCTAAAATTCTTAAGAGAGGTTAAAGAAACAAATAAAATTTGGCATTTGTTAGAAACAAGTCCAAATAATACTACTTTCACCACAGAAATGGTCGCAGAATTACCGCAACCCGTACAGCGTTACTTTCTCCACGCAATTCAACCGGGAACTCCTTTAGCTAATTCCGTCAAATTAAAAATGAATGGTAGTTTTAGGTTATCACCAGATAAACCTTGGCTACCCATGCAAGCCGAACAAATTATCCGTGCATTAAAAGAATTTGTCTGGAAAGCCACAATTGGTAGCGGTTTAATGAAATTTATCGGTAGTGATTATTGCTTTAACAATTTTGGTCGAATGCGGTTTTCTATATGGGGAATTATCCCAGTTATAAATGCTCAGAATCAAGATATCACTCGTTCTGGTATTGGTAGATTTGTAGGAGAATCTTTCTGGCTTCCTTCGGCTTTATTGCCACAAAATAGCGTAATTTGGCAAGCAATTGATGATAATACTATTGTATCTTGCATGAAAGTTGATGGGGAATCTGTCACCCTAACATTTGTTATAGACTCAACCGGAAAAATATTAAAAATGTCTTTACCGCGTTGGGGAGACAAAACAGAAGATGGTAGCCATACTTATATTCCTTTTGGTGGAGAATGTTTGTCAGAACGGACATTTGGAGGCTTTACGATTCCCGATCAAATAAATGCAGGTTGGTGGTTTGGTACTGACAAATACTTTGATTTTTTCCGTGCAAATATTGAACAAGCTGAATTCTGTTAAATCCTTGAATTTATAATTTGCTCACAACTTTCTCATTATTGTGTCTTAAGGTTGAAATATAGATAAGTCTTGGCTAAAACATTTTTTCAAATGGGACTTATATATTTCTTAGTCAATCAGCTATTGTCACGGAGGTATACATATGATGAGTATATTGATTTTTATTCTAAAAAATAAGGGCAGGAAAAATTTGCCTTCAAAAGAAGATTTACCTTTATCTTCCAGACTAATTAGGGATGGTGTTTTGGTACCCGTGACGGTGAATTCTTCTTGATGACTTAAAAATGATGTTTATCAAGGGTTGCATAATTTAATTCATACTTAGATTATGCAACCCTTTGTTCAAATACTTTCAAAATAAGGAGGTGTTTGAGGTGAGATTTTTATCAACAATAAAAACAAAACTTTTTCCACTTGCAATATCTATTTTAGGGTTTTCGTTGCTCATAAGTTTAACTACAAGCTGTTCGTCAACTACTCCCTCAGACGAAATTCCTCCTGTAGCTAAAGATATTAAATTTATCAGCCGAACTTCCAGAGAAATTTGGGGTAACAGTAGGGAACGTTATCTCAAAACGGTAGAAACAAATCTTTATGAAGAAGGAGGTATTACTGATAGAGTTATCGAGTCTCTTAAAACAAATAATCGTATAATGACGATAGATAAGGAAATTTTTCTCATTCAATCCTGTCAACATGGGAATACAGAAGCTTGTGCGTTTATTACATCTCAATCAACCCGATTTTAGACGTACTTAAAAATCAGACTTTCTACATTTTCCAAAAGAAAGAGTATTGGAAATATTAAAAAATATGCGAATAATGGACAGTTTTTTCAATCGCATTTGTTCGATTTTCTAATTTTTTCCATTTACTCTTCCCAAGTAATGTCGCTCCAATAATAGTCAATAATAGCATTTGCCATATTTGAACCAGAGGACCAAAACCTACAGAATTTTCCATTGTGTCTCGTACCTCATCAAATGCTGCATGATAAATTGTTACGACAAGCAAACTTGAAGATGTAGACCAAAAATAAGAGAAGATGACTGCATGCATCATTGAAGGTATTATACTTATTGCTAAAATAATTATGATAGAAAAAAGAATGTTTTCCTTAATTATTGGAGTATTAATACCTGCAAAAACCAAAACTGGTAAATGCCATATCCACCAGATAAATGCTTGTATGATAAGTGCTTTTTTTATGGAATGTTTCACAAGTAAACGAGGTAACAAATAACCTCTCCAGCCAAATTCTTCCCCAAAAGCAGGAATAAGTGTAATAACATACGATTTAGCGAAAGTTGGAATTTTTGATCAAAAAACAGCAGTTCCAGGAATATTTACCTCAAACACTTTTTTATCTTCGTGACAAATTTGCTGAATAATATTACGTCCCGACATAGCTACTACTGGCACGCTTCCACCCGGTTCTACCCACTGCCCAACCATATAAAAACTATCTAATTTTGGTAGAGTTTTGGGTATACCAGAAATCATCATTCCCATTGTTTCTTTAGTTAACAACCAGCCACAACTAGAACCTTGCCAGTTTCCCGTATAGCGCTCGTAACTCATTGGTGTGGCAACATCAACATATTCAATATCCGCTTTAATACCGGGATAAAACTCTTCCAATAAATCGATCAAAATACCCGATTCTTGAATTTGCTCGGCATCATAAATTTTTCGCCCGTAAATTCGCTGCCAATAATCGTATGGTGTTCTCAACATCACAATTAACACTGACTTCCCAGGTGGAGCTAACGAGGGGTCAATGCAGTAATGTTTTACACTAATTTCGCTGCATTCCTCACCAGCAATTACTACTGGTTGATTTAATAAATAAGTTACCCAATGGGGTTGCTCCGACAAATCGCGGTTAACACCCAGAGATACTTGAAGTTGCGAGTGTACGGGGAAATAACCGTCGTAAAGCATCTCCATTTCTTCATCTACGTATTGACCGCGAAGTAAATTAAACAATGTACCGCGACCATCACAAGCAGAAATCACCCGTAAGCGAAGCTTTCCGAAGGAATCGCCATAATATTCTTTGTTGTTATATAGCCGCACGCCAATTGCCCTATTGTTTTCCACTAACACCCTTTCTACTTGGGAATCATAGTAAATTTGACCGCCTAATTCTAAATAGCGCTTCTCGATGGCACGGGCAAACTCCAGGGATGCACCTACAGGAAAACCAGCATTTTTATTGTGCATATATGCTAATAAGGACATTCCCACCATCACCGGAATATCTTTCCATGAGAACATTTGCGGGATAGCTCGACGCAGGAAGGGGTCTTGAAAACGTCGTGCAAACTCCTCAGCAGAGATTCTACCCCATTTGACTAAACTTCCCACAAACGGAAGCATTTCCCGACCTAGACCCCACAAATCAGCAGTATTCATCAAAGCTTTGGGTTTTCGTTGAAGTAACGATAAATCGAAGCGTGTCAAAACCCGAACACCTTTACAAAAGCTGGCGATTAATTGACTATCAACGGGTGAAAGTTGTTTAAGATGTGATTCTAATTTGTCGGGGTTACTGTAAACAATTAGCGTTTTACCTCCGGGTTCGCTAACGCGCATTAATTCATCATGATGAACAAATTGCCGACCTTGAACTGCTCCCAGTTCTTCCCACATACTATAAAACGGTTGTCCTTTCCCCGAACCAAATAAGTAGTGAATGCAGCCGTCAAAAACATATCCGTTACGGTTCCATGCAGTACATAAACCACCAGGTAGATTGTGCATCTCGAATATCTGGGTATGATAACCATTCATTTGAGCATAGCAACCTGCTGCTAACCCTGAGATACCAGCACCGATAATTATGATGTTAGTAGAAGAGTTTTTCATGACCGAATATTGAAATATACACTTCGTAATTTAGTTTGGTTTAAAGAAAACTCATTACCAATAGATAAAAGGTAAGTAAGATGACAAGTATATAATTTCCCCAAAGTTTTTCTTTATCTTCTACTGATTCAGCTTCAGAATCATCATTACGATCCAAAAACTCTTGAAAATGATTTTTTAGTTGGTTCGGTTCAACATTATCAACATTTTGTTTTATCCCTCCTATTTCACAGTCTATTTCTGAAAGTTGTTTTTGTAAATCTTGAATCTCGCGTTTAATATGTTGTATTTGATATAGCTTAGTGGGTAAATATTGAGATTGTGTTTTCATATTATGCTCCTCAAGGATTATAGGTTGAAAAGTCTCAGTTTGAGATGAAACCTTTTGGGCAAATTTGGAATTTTCTATAACTCAATATGTGGTTTTTCATTTTGTATAAGCACAACAAAGCTTATGATTTGAGAATAACCGTTAAATGTGAGATTCTTGTGAGGATATACTTTCATATTGATTAAATACCCGAATAAGTAGGTTGGCGTTGAAAATTGTAATGCCGGATAAGGCAGTAGGCAGTGGGCAGCTTTGCTGTAGGGGTAAGGATTTAAAGCTAATTTACCCAACCGTTACATAGTTCTTTTTATTTCTGCCAACTTACTTACTTGATTTCAAATTGCTGTAAAAAGACTTTCAGTTGCCATTACAATCTGCTTACATTATTTTTTTAATTAATTTTTTATGTGTAGAAATCTACCGCTCACATATACACATATCTATGACCTCAATGCGTACATTCTATGAATGCAAGATGCGGTATGATAATATCAATTTACAGGGGTAGAAAACCCTAATGGTTTATTAGAAGATATGTTGCAAGATCAATTGGAATCTCCTTATCATGAACTGTCTGTTCTGTCGGTTATTGAAAAATTCAATAGCAATTTAGAAGCAGGTTTAACGGCAGAGGAAGTTGCTATTCGCTACGAAACATATGGGTGGAATCAACTACCCATAAAACCTGGAAAACCTGCTTGGCTAAGATTTTTATTACAGTTTAATCAACCGCTCCTCTATATTTTATTAGTTGCAGGCGCTGTCAAAGCATTTTTGGGTTCTTGGACTAATGCAGCCGTAATTTGGGGGGTGACAGTGATCAATGCAACAATCGGCTACGTGCAGGAAGCTAAAGCAGAAGGTGCGATCGCCTCTCTTGCAAAAGCCGTGACCACAGAAACCACGGTTCTGCGAGAAGGTCAAACGCTACGGATCGCGTCACAGGATTTAGTACCGGGAGATGTGGTACTGCTGGCATCGGGAGATAAAGTTCCAGCGGACTTGAGACTGCTAAAAACTCGCGATTTACAGGTTGATGAATCTGCTTTAACGGGGGAATCATTGCCAGTGGAAAAATCCGTTCAACCTTTACCAAAGGATACCCCCCTCGCAGAGCGGATTAATATGTCCTACGCGGGGACTTTTGTCACCTTTGGGCAGGGTACGGGGATTGTTATCGCTACGGCAGATGCTACAGAAGTTGGGCAGATTTCTCAATCAATGGAGCGACGAGTTAGCCTCAGCACCCCGCTAACCCGTAAGTTTGAGAAGTTCAGTCGCACCCTGCTTTACGTAATCTTAACTCTGGCAACCCTGACTTTCGCTATCGGATTGGGACAGGGTGAATCCTGGATTTATATGTTTGAAGCTGCTGTTGCTTTGGCAGTCAGTGCGATTCCAGAGGGATTGCCAGCAGTAGTTACCATCACCTTAGCGATTGGTGTCAACCGCATGGCTCGTCGTAATTCGATTATTCGTAAACTTCCAGCAGTTGAAACCCTCGGTAGTGCTACCGTAATTTGTTCTGACAAAACCGGAACACTGACGGAAAACCAAATGACGGTACAGGCTATTTGCGCTGGGGGACAGCATTATCTGGTTAGCGGAAGTGGTTATAGTCCCAAAGGTGATATTGGTATAGCTCGCAACGGCAAACTAGAAAGTCCGCTTGAGGATGGTTTACCTTCTGTTCTACAGGAATGCTTGATAGCCGGGGTACTTTGCAATGATTCCCAATTAAAGCAAACCGGAGAAAATTGGTCGGTCGTGGGCGATCCTACCGAAGGGGCATTAATCGCGGCTGCGGCTAAAGCCGATTTGAGCCAGTCTGGGCTAGCAGCTTCAAAACCACGATTAGATTCGATACCTTTTGAATCTCAGTATCAATACATGGCGACTTTGCATGATGTTCATCCCCGAACAATTTACGTTAAGGGGTCGGTTGAAGCATTGTTAAGCCGTTGTTCTAGCATGATGGATCTACAAGGTCAGTCTATTGCTTTGGAGCAGTCAGAAATTGAGCAAGCGGTGGAAGCGATAACGGAGGGAGGATTGCGAGTACTAGCTTTTGCTCGAAAAATAGTCGGTTCTCATCAGCATTCGATAGATCATGAGGATATTGCAACGGGGTTAGTATTTTTGGGATTACAAGGCATGATTGACCCGCCCCGTCCAGAGGCGATCGCTGCCGTCCACGCCTGTCAATCTGCCGGAATTAATGTAAAAATGATTACCGGAGACCACATAGCGACCGCTCGGGCAATTGCTCAACGCATGGGTATCCAAAAGACAGAGCAAGTACTGGCATTTGAAGGACGACAGTTAGCAAAGATGGAAAATTCCCAACTTGCTCAAACTGTTGAAGATGGAGACGTATTTGCTAGAGTAGCTCCGGCTCAAAAGCTGCAATTAGTAGCAGCATTGCAGTCAAAAGGAGAAGTCGTTGCTATGACCGGAGATGGAGTGAATGATGCTCCAGCCTTAAAACAAGCCGATATTGGTATTGCAATGGGGAAAGGTGGAACTGAAGTAGCGCGAGAAGCAGCTGATATGCTGCTCACCGATGATAACTTTGCCTCGATTGAAGCAGCAGTGGAAGAAGGACGCACCGTTTATCAAAACCTGAGAAAAGCAATTGCGTTTCTTTTGCCAGTCAATGGTGGTGAATCTATGACCATTTTAATTAGCGCTTTGTTAGCAAGAGATTTACCGATTCTTTCGCTACAAGTACTTTGGTTAAACATGATTAATTCCCTCACCATGACTGTTCCCCTAGCCTTTGAACCCAAATCAAACGGTTTAATGCAGGAGCCTCCACGCAATCCGAAAGAACCCTTAATTACGGGTAAATTATTACGCCGAATTTTAATAGTTTCACTATTTAATTGGATTTTGATTTTTGGCATATTTGAATGGGCAAAATCCACATATGGAGATATTACAGTTGCTCGCACGATGGCAATTCAAGCCCTCGTTGCTGCTCGTATCATTTATCTTCTGAGCATCAGTCAATTGGGGATTAGCTTGCTCAAATATATAGGTAGAAAATCAACATCCGTTACAAATGCACCAATTTTGATTGTGGGTATCCTTGGTGCTGTTATTTTACAAATCATATTTAGCCAGTGGAACGTTATGAACCTGCTGTTTCAAACAGCACCACTAAACCTGAATCAATGGCTAATTTGCTTGCTACCAATGTTACCGATGGTACCGTTGGCAATATTTATCAACTTTATCAACCGACCTCAAACAAAATCCGTCAATCATCGCTGACCATTTTTGAATTCAAAAAGCTATGATTCCAAACGGTAAACCAGATAATTGCAAAACGGAATTACTGCCTTCCCTGCATAAGATTACCGACAAAAAACTGGCTCTATATGCTCTTAGCATAAAGGAAAGAGATAAGGTTAAAAGTACTGTCTTGGAGACCTACAGCATATGTTTTTGTCAAAGGTAGTACTGCAATACTATCAGAGATTGCTAACCGCTTCCTTAACGGGTATATGTGGCTTGTTATGGATTTTATCTTGTGATTTCTTGTATGAACAAAAGGCTGTAAGTCAAAGCCTAAAATTGTACAAAATAATTTAAAAAATAGATATTTTATCAGTTTTTTCCCAAGGCAATTCTAAGTCCATTCTGCCCATATGTCCGTATGTAGCTAGCTGTTGATAAAATTTACCTTGATTGAGAGACGGTAATAATCTTAGATTAAACTGACGAATAATTCCTGCTAAACGAAAATCAAAATGCTGTTGAAGTTGCTCAATTATTTTTTCTTCAGCAACTTTACCCGTATCAAAAGTTTCTACTTCAATACTTACTGGTCTAGCTTGCCCAATGGTATAACTAAGCTGTACTTCACATTCATCTGCTAAATTGGCTGCTACTATATTTTTGGCTGCGTAACGGGCAGCATATGCAGCTACTCGATCGATTCGGAGTGGATCTTTACCGCTAAGGGCTGCACCACTGTGTTTAGCATATTCCCCATAAGTATCGATCGCATTTTTTCTCCCAGTTAAACCGGAATGGCTTGCTGGACCACCAGGAGAATCGATACCATCGGGGTTAATAAAAATACGGGTGTCGCTATCGGGTTGAATATTCTCTTGGGTAAAAGCAGGCTTGATGACAGTTTCATAAATATCCTTTTCAAGTTGTTTGAGATCGGGTATTGATGGATCGTCTTGGCTGGCAACAATCGTAATACTATGGATTCGATAGGGACGGCGATCGCAATATTCTACTCCTACCTGAGTTTTACCATCTGGAGCAAGGTAAGGTAATATTTTTTTCTGTCTTACTTTATCCAACTGTCTTGCTAGTTTGTGTGCCAGCCAAATTGGTAAGGGTATTAAACCCTCGGTTTGATTGCAAGCAAAACCAAACAAGGTGACTTGGTTTTTAACGGTAATTAGCTCGATTTGTGAATCTGAAAGTTGTTGTTCGTCAAATTTTTTTTCTTTACTTGCTGGTAATTCTTCTAAACTGGTTAAAATGCTACAGGTTTTATTATTAAATGACGCTTGATTATAACCTACATCTTCAATGACTCGGCGGGCAACATTGGTAAAATCAACATTGGCATTTGGTTCAAAACGAGCGGAAAGAAAGACAATACCCGTTGATACAGCACATTCAGTAATAATACGTGAATAGGGGTCTTGTTCCAGCAGACGGTCTACAATGGCATCGCTAATGCGATCGCACAGCTTATCTGGATGTCCTTGAGTAACTGATTCCGAGGTGAACATGAAATTTTTTTTCATGGTTGTTATTAATGGGTAGGGGCTATTTGTCTCTACTACTTTTTATAGTTTCGTTGATTACTAAAGGTAGACCTGTGCTGCTGGCAATTACTAACCAATCAAAGGGGTCAAGAGGTGCGAGTTGCAATAGATTGCCTAATCCTGGAATAAACACGGGTAAAAGCTGCAAGGCTGCGGAACCGACTACTGCACCATCCACATAGGGATTATCGGGTAGTTTTTCGCGGTCGAAGATGCTATGGGTTTCCGAACGACAGCTAACCGTATGCAACACTTGTGCCAAAGTTAGGCTCATAAACAAGATTGTGTTTGCTTGGGGTTTTTGTCCATACTTGAGTAAACCGTAACTATAAGCACTCAGCGCACTAGCGGAAATTACTCCCGATTCTACGGCAATACGTTCAAAGTCAGACCGTTTGATAATCGGTTCGTCGGGGTCACGGGGAGGGCGGTTTAAGACTTCTGGTTCTGGTGGTTCCATTGCTAAACCCAGTCCTGGAAAAATATCCGAGACTAAATTCAGCCACAGCAATTGCATGGTATTGAAGGGTTCTCCCAGTCCTAAAGCAGTGGTGGCTGTTGTGACTATAATTTCGCTGAGATTAGTAGAAAGTAAGAAATGCACGGACTTTCTGATGTTACTATAAATGGTTCTCCCCCGACTAACGGCATTAATCATCGTTTCGAGTCGGTCATCTTCAATAACTACATCAGCAACTTCCCTAACTACATCGGCTTTACCCGAACCCATTGCTATTCCCACGTTAGCTGCTTTTAAAGCGGGAGTATCGTTAATACCATCCCCAGTCATCGCAACGATTTTACCTTTTGCCTGTAATGCTTGGACGATTTGCAGTTTGTCGGCAGGACTAACACGAGCAAAGACATCTACCTTTTCGCAAAGAGCCTGTAACTTTTCTGACCCAAGTTGGGCGAGATCGGAAGAATCGAGAATTTCTAATTGGCGATCACGATTGAGATGTAATTCTTTGGCGATCGCATAAGCTGTAGGACTTTGATCTCCGGTAATCATTACTGTATCGATTCCTGCCTGATGGAATTGTTCCATTAGCTCGGCTACCCCTTCGCGGATTGGGTCTGCCATTCCAGTTAAACCAAGCCAAATTAGGTCGCGTTCGGGGTTTTCATCGAGATTATCGACGTAAGCATAAGCAACTCCTAACACCCGCAGTGCTTTACCCGCCATGCGTTCGTTTTCTAAACCTAAAGCTTGTTTATCTTCTTCTGTTATACTTGCGACCTCACCATTTTTACTTACACAGGTGCAGATTTTTAATACTTCTTCGGGACTGCCTTTAACCGCTACTAACATTTGTTCCCCTTCGGTTTTATGAACCGTGGTCATAATATTGCGGCTTTCGGTGCGGGGATAAGTTTTAATTAAAGGATGTTTGGCTTTGAAATCTGGAATATCCATTTCCGCAGCCATTGCCATGTAAATTAAGGCATTTTCAGTAGCAGAACCTTTTACCTCGTATTTTCCATCTTCCCCCGTAATTACCTCGGATTCGCTACAAAGAACTACTACCTGTAGCAGTTTGGATAAAGCTTTAGATTCCGATGGATTAAATTCTGTATCATCTTTGATGAAGCGATTGCCAGATAATTTAATCACGCCAATACCAATATGCACCTCGGCAACCATCATTTGATTTTGGGTAATCGTTCCCGTTTTATCCAAACAAATAGTTTGAACCGAACCCAGTGCTTCTACCGCATTTAAACCACGAATGAGAATATGACGCTTTCTCATGTCGCGCATTCCCAAGGCTAGAGTAGTAGTAGCAATGGTAGGTAAACCTTCGGGTACTGAAGCCACAGCTAAGGAAATAGCAGTTTTCAGCATCGGTAAAAAACTATAGCCCCGCAGTAAACCAAGAGCAAAAGTAAATCCGCAGACTCCGCTACAGAGCAAAACCAACTGGGAGCCAACTTCGTCTAATTGTTTTTGCAGGGGAGTAAGGCTTGCTTCTGCTTCACTAACCATCCCCTGGATTTTTCCCATTTCGGTAAATTTGCCCGTCGCGATTACTACAGCTTTTCCTTTGCCTCCCGTGACAAAGGTTCCTTTGTAAACCATATTGGTACGTTCTCCCAAAGGAATTTTCTCACCTTTAAGAGTTTCCGTGTTTTTACTAACGGCAATACTTTCTCCTGTTAAAGCTGATTCATCTACACTTAAATTATTAGTTTCGATGAGGCGGGCATCGGCAGCGACATAACTGTTATTCTCGATCTGGAGAATGTCTCCAACAACGATTGTTTCTATTTCTATTTGCTGCTGTTTGCCATCTCTAATAACTAAAGCTGATGGTTTTTCATCGCTTTGTAGGGAATTAATAATTTTTTCTGACTGGCTTTCAGTGGTATAGCCAATCACAGAATTGATCGATACTACTCCTGCGATCGCCACTGCATCGACGAATCCCCCAGTAACTAGCGAAATTACCGAAGCTACGCCTAGTAAAGCTACGGGAAGAGATTCAAACTGGGCGACAAATATGCTCCAGTCAGAACGTGTTTTTGATTTAATAAGGGCATTTCTACCGTATCGTTCTAGATTTTGACTAACAGTATCGTTATCTAATCCAAAATCTTTAGAAGTTGAGAATTTTTCTAAAACTAAATCTAAATCTAGTAAATGCCAATTTTCTGTAGCTTGTTCTTCTCTTTCAATGGCTTTTTGGTTTGCTTTTCCTTGAGAACGCGATTCCTGCCCAAGTTGTTGGTAGGTAGAAATGCTTCTTTCAATTAGAGTCGCAATTTCCACAAAAGATTTATCGGGTTTAAATTTAACCAATAAATTGCCCGTCAAAGAGCTAGCCGTGACCTTGATTATTTCTGCTTTTTGGGAAAGCGATCGCTCTAAATATTTTTGCAGAGATGCTGAACGATACAGTTCTCGAACATGATATCTCGCCCTTCCTTTAATAGCAGTATGTATTGCTTGTACCACAATTTCTACTTTACGTTTATGCTACAACAAACTACTAATCGTTATCGTTAGTAATTTCATTTTTATTTGACAACTCGACTGGAGTTAAAGCAGGTCTTTCTTCGCCAAGCGATTGCGACTTGGATTCTGGATGATTGAGCTTGTTAAAGCTATCAAAGGCATACCAAGCTAAATTGTACCAGGGAATTTTATCTAGTTGCGGTCCTTGAGTTATCAGTTGACCTAAAGCTAGAGTTCCCAAACCCAAAGGCATCAATAACCGTAAATCCACATAGCCATTAGTAAGCGAGCCAACTTGGTAATTCAAGTCTGACACAGCATCAAGCATTTCCCCCGCCACTTCTGATGTTCCTTCAGAGACATGAGCGCAATATCTCGAAGAACGCGGACGAAGAGGTTCTGAATCTGACTCTAACTGTTGCTCTTGGTCTAATTCTGCCTGTGCTTCTGCAAAAACATCTTCAAATCGCTCTTTCGCATCGGCTACTGCTTCTTTACACCTTTGGGAAAAAGCGATCGCTTCTTTAATAGTCTTTTTAGCTAATGGCTGATTAATTCCTATAGCGAGGGGCAGCACCACTGGTGCAAGCATAACTGCGGTTAGCCCTTCAATGATTTCTGATACTTCTATCTCATCCCAATTAAATTCTGCTGTCATTTTTTTTGCTGCCGATAGTCGCTTCTATAGATTAACTCTTTGTATACAAATTATTCTTCTTTCTTTAGACAGGTACAAGTAAAAACAATCAAGCCCCAATATATAAAAATAGATAAAATTCTATGGATTAATTAAGAAAGGGGTTAAACACCTCGTCCTCAAACAAAACAATCACTTAGTTGAAAACGATACTTTAGTAATATCGCAGTTTTAGTAGAGTATAAAACAAATATGAGATTGTTGTGAGGATATACTTTCATATTTTCTCAAAACCCGAATGCTGAATCTAAAATTTTTGCACTCGGTACTTAAAGCTTCCTCACAATTTACTCACATTATTTTTTTACATTAAGAGCAAAGCTAATTGAACTCCGAAATTAATTTGTTGAAATGAGTCAGATAAAGACTGGGAGATAATTATGAAAAACTTAATTCGCGGCTTAGCATTACTTAGTTTAATGCTCATTATAAGCTTGATAATCCTTGCTATCCCTCAACCAGTATCGGGTATACAAGCACTAGCATCTGAATTACCCGAAGTTGGTTTACAAAAATCATGTGCTGAATTTGGTGCCAAAATTGATTTAAATAATGCTAATATTATTGCCTTTCAAGATTGCAAAGGTTTTTATCCAAATCTGGCAAAAATGATTGTTCAGCACAGTCCTTATGAAAAAGTTGAAGATGTTTTAGAAATCCCAGAATTGAGCGAACGTCAAAAAGAACTACTGAAGTCCGAATTAGTGAATTTTGAAGTAAAACCGCCAGTGATGAGGACAGAAATGAGAATGCCTCCTAGACCTGCTCTGCGAAAATGATGATACTACTCGGATCTTTCTACAGGTAAACAGCAAAGAAATGTTACTTTTCGCTTTGTAAAGCCGTACTTGTAGGAGACAATAAAGATATAGGCAGCTATTAGTTATAAAAACTTCAAATCTTACTACAAAGCTGCTATGGAGGTGAAACCATGTTTGACATTTCTGTAATTGATGTCATTAAATACACGACCCTAAGACTTAGCATACTAATTGTATTGGTATTGCTAGCATTGGCTTTAACTACTATCCCAGCGTTTTGAAAAATCACCGGGGCTTGATTCATGACGACTCATGAATATTACAACAACTACATTTAGATTGGCGATCGCCCTTGCAGTAGGTTTAATTATCGGCATGGAACGCGGTTGGCAAAGTCGAGACACTCCCCAAGGTTCTCGGACTGCGGGAGTGAGAAGCTTTGCTTTCGTCGGGCTTTTTGGTGGGTTGTCGGCACTCGCTTCGGATAAGCTTGGCGCAATTATTTTAGCAGTAACGTTTTTGGGGCTGGTATTGATAGTGGCTTTTTCCTATCGAATCAGCGCCAAAGGTTCTCAAGATTTCGGCATCACCACAGAACTATCTTTGCTGATTACCTTTATTTTAGGAGCATTGACGGGGATTGGGCTGGAAGGGGAAGCAGTTGCCAGTGCTGTAGTTGTAGCTGCATTATTAGGATATAAGCAGGAAATCCACTCTATTCTCAATCAACTAGAAAGGCGGGAATTGATTGCTACACTGCAACTATTGATAGTGGCAGCTGTAGCGCTTCCTCTACTCCCAAACCGTAATATTGGTCCTTGGGAAGCACTCAATCCCAGAACAATTGGCTGGATGGTACTGTTAATTGCAGGTATTTCCTATATTGGCTACTTTGCAATGCGAATTGTTGGTAGTCGCGTTGGTTTGTTAGCAACTGCGGTAATTGGCGGATTAGTTTCATCAACTGCGGTGACGCTCGCTTATGCAAAAATAGCGCGGAAAGAACAGGATAACTTGGCTTTACTGGGTGCGGGAATTTCCCTTGCAGCGGGTATTATGGCTGTAAGGTTGTTGATTGAAGTAGGAATTGTTAATCCTGCTTTGGTACCCTTACTAATAATTCCAGTTGGATTGCTGGCAATTGTTCCTCTGGTTGCAGCAGTAATAATCGCAATTAGAACGACTCAAAATATATCGTCAGCAGAAGTGAAGTTGAAAAATCCTGTTGAGTTAGGAGCGGCTTTTGGTTTCGCTGCGGTTTTGAGCGTTTTGTTTGTGCTTGTACGTGCTGCTCAAAGCTTCTTGGGAGATACTGGCATCTATATACTTTCTGCAATATCTGGAATTGCGGATGTAGACACGGTGAGTTTATCTTTAGCACAAGCGACTCGGGAAAACTTATCGCTTGAGATTGCTGCAACAGGAATTTTAATTGCTGCAATGGTAAATACCTTATTCAAAGCCATACTGGCAACATTTATTGGTGGATGGTTGCTGGGTAGGTGGTGTGCAACGATTCTATTGAGCGCTTTGAGCTTGAGTTTAATTGCGGCATTTTTCATTCATTATCAGTAAAGAGGGGTGGAAGGTTGCAAATAACTACATAATAAATGTATTTACAGTTTTTTCCGGCATCGCTTTATTAAGCGGTTCTATCCCCTTTAAACAAAGCAAGAATTAAGCGGTAAGTAAGTCGGCGTTAAAAAAATCAAGGTATGTCATTGCGAGTGGAACGTTCACTGAAAGTTTTCCCGTTCACCGCAAGGTGTCCCGTAGGGAAGGGTAGTGAAACGAAGCATATGCCCTATCGGGCAAGCTGCGCTAACGCAAGGGTTTGATTGTTCTTTACATTCTGTTACACAGTTAGGTTTATTCGAGCTAACCTACTTATTGTTTCATAGAAGATGTATGTAAAATGAACGTTAGCAAATCGCTCGGAAACAAAACAATTATTGTTGCAGTGATTGATGGTACAAAGGCACGGTTTTTAACTTTGGAATTAGAAGAATTACCCGATGATGATTTCGGTCTAAATTTGATTGAACGCGAAGCTTTGTCTAATCCGGCTAAGAAACTTGCTGGTCAAGAACTTTGGGCAAATATTAAGACAGGACGCAATCGGGGTGCAGGTCATCAAGCACACTCCTGTGACGACCACCGTCAAAACCACATAGTTGAATTTGAACGACGCTTTGCCCAAAATATCTCGGATCGCATTGTTAGCTTAATTCGGGTTTATCAAACTAGGCATTTACTTTTGATTGCCGAACCCCAAATTTTAGGCTTGATCCGAGAAGCCCTGATACCTATACTGCCTAAAAATTTAGAATTAACTGAATTGGCGAAAGACTTGTGCCAATTTAAAGCAAAAGAACTTCATGAGTATCTTGCCGATAAGGAATTATTGCCAGTACGCAAAAATTTCTCTCCAAGATAGTAGGCATCTCCAGAAAAGATTTAGAAACCACACATTATTTAAACGTAAACGTGAGTCCCCCTTTCCCGGAACAAGGAACTGGGGAAAGGGGGTTTTAAAGTCTCTGGGCTGGGGCTGAAAATAAATTAGATTTTGCTTTCATTATGATTACAAATGCACCACCAAAAGTTATTTTTAAAATCCAAGAAATTACTAAAGTTTACCGTATGGGTGAGGTGGAAGTAACAGCGCTAAACTCTGTTAACTTAAGTCTTTACGAAGGGGAATTAGTCGTTTTATTAGGTCCTTCCGGAAGTGGTAAGTCAACTTTACTCAATATTATCGGTGGCTTAGATATACCTTCGAGCGGTCATGTTTTCTTTCATCAACGAGATTTAACTCACGCTAACTATAATGTACTGACTCGCTTTCGTCGCGAATGCGTCGGGTTTATTTTCCAATTTTATAATCTCACAAGATTTGTTTATGCAATTCGCGGTACGGGGGATATTTTTCCCGATGACCAACGTTTTGGCGTATTGTGGATGGGACGGGAAGTTTAGGCTACCTAAATTTAGAGGCAGTAATGAGTTAATCAGTTTGATTTGAGTAAGCATATTATTACCTAGTAGTCTGTCACATTAACTTTGCAGGTTGGGTGAGGGAGTAGGTTTGGGAGGAGTAGTGGAAATAAAATTACCCTGCAAACTTCCCTTGGTCAAGTACTAGATATGCGGCGGTGTCGCCGAATTTCGACGACACCGATGACAGGACATTTTATTTTGCGTGACTGTTCAGTCTGTGAGACTCATCAGAAATCTAACGAGTCTATCATTTATTACAACTACGATACTTGATGTGATAAATTAAACCACCACGACGTGCAAGGTCAAAGGAGTCAACACTTGCCATTCCTCGTCCACTAGCAGTCATAGAACTATTCACGCGCATATTCAAGCTATCACCGCAACGTGACCAGCTAGATGCCATTAATTGATCTCGAACACTGTATTCTTGTTCACCACGGAGACTTCTATTAAAAACAGGTCCCCGTCCACCAGCAAAGAAGTACTCTGCTCTGAGTCTTCCAGTTGTGCTAGGAGCGACATAGCCTCGATAATCAGCATCGAAGAGAGAAACTTGATAGCCTGAAGGCACTTTAATCGGAATTGTTAAGTTACAGGTTTTACGTCTTTCTCTTGTGTTATTTGCGAAGGCTGTATACTTGTCAAATAGAATACTTAGCTCTTGACCATCGGGACTAACAACCACGCTAGCAGACCGATCGGGACAACCGCTACCACCGTAACCGGCACCTACTATTTCAACTTTTGGTGCTGCAAGAGCAGGTGCAATCGAAGCAGCTATTATTGTCGCTGTAGCCGCAAAAGCTGCGGCAAAATTAATTGATGTTTTATGACCATTTTTAGTTTTCATATGTTACCTCCTAAAAAAGATAAGGCAGGAGGCAGATATTCAAAGGGATATTGAATGAGATAAATAATTTTTTTCATTCATCGCGGGAGCTTTTCCACGCCTAGCAGGACGCTCTCAACTAGCAAATTTTATACGCAACCTTTTGATTGATGTAGAATCTTCATCGAATCGGAGCGTAGCGAGCTTACCCCTATTTTCTGTTCTTATCTTACTTCCTCCCTATGTAAACTCTTGTTTACTCTTAATTTCTAACTTTTATTCTATAGTAACGATCAAATTTGAAGAACTTGTGAGGAAATCTACGCTGTTCGCAAAAAACAGGATTTTTTTGATAATTATCGCTTATATTGTCTCTGTTTTAAGTAGAACCGTACTAATAATATCAACCACTTCCTCACAAGTTCCTCAAGTTTTCCTTTTAATCTCAAGATTGTTGCAGAATCTTTCTAATAGTTTTCTACTCCAGCCCGCATTGAAATGAAAATGCAATATTCTCCCAAAATGGAAGGATTTGGTAAATATGGAAGGATTTGGTAAATATGGATGCAAAAACAACAGAAGTAAAGCAAATTGCGGCTCAATTATCGGCTGTTATGATTGCTAATCCCCATCTTTGTCCGACCTTCAGTGACAAAATGGCAAGAGGGCAAAAAGAACAAGAGACTGAGGAGAACTTGGATTAAATGACAAATTCTCTACAAATTAATCAAAAAGTAATTGTTGCTAGACAAGATTTGCAAAAATTACTGGATGTATTGGCTCAACAAGAGTATCAATTAATTAGTCCCACTATAAAAGAAGCCGCAATTGTCTACGATGAAGTGTCTAAAGTAGAAGACTTACCCATCGGATGGACTGATAAGCAAGATGGTGGAACTTACCGCTTAGAGCAACGAGATGATAAAGCCGTTTTTGGTTATTCTGTAGGACCTCATTCTTGGAAGAAATATTTATTTCCTCCTCGGGTGCGTTTGTGGTCAGCACAACGTCAAGGTCAGGATATTCAAGTTACCCCAGAAACTCCCGAATCAACAAAAAGGGCTTTGATTGGAGTTCGTGCTTGTGAGTTGAGTGCGATCGCAATTCAAGATAAGGTGTTTATTGATGGCGAAGCTGTTGAACCCCATTACCAAGCAAGTCGGGATAATGTCTTTATAATTGCTGTTAACTGCGCTCAAGCTGGGGGGACGTGTTTTTGTGTATCAATGCAAACGGGACCAAAGGCAACTCAGGGATTTGATTTAGCTTTAACAGAGGTTTTAGAACCCGAAAGTCACTATTTTGTAGTCGAAGTTGGTACTGAGGCAGGCGCAAAAGTACTTAGTCAAGTATCCCATACAGCAGCTACTAATGAAGAACAGGTAACGGCAGATGAAATTATTGCCCAGACTGCACAAAGTATGGGACGACAACTAGATACAGCAGGTATCAAGGAACTGCTTTACGAAAATCTAGAACATCCCCAGTGGGATGATGTTGCCTCACGCTGTCTTACCTGCGGCAACTGTACCTTAGTTTGCCCTACCTGCTTTTGCTCCACCGTAGAAGATGTGACTGATTTAACCGGCGACCATGCAGAACGATGGCGAGAGTGGGACTCTTGTTTCACTATCGATTTTTCCTATCTGCGGGGGGGAAGCGTAAGAAACAGTGTTAAATCCCGCTATCGTCAGTGGATGACCCACAAATTAGCGAGTTGGATTGACCAATTCGGGACTTCAGGATGCGTTGGTTGCGGACGTTGTATTACTTGGTGTCCCGTAGCAATTGATATTACACAAGAAGTGAAGGCAATTAAAGAAGGTAGTTAATTAGATTTATATCAAAAAAGGAATGTGGATAAAATAAAATACATTCACTAAGGTGCTGTTAGCCTTCTTCGTAATGCACCATTCCCAGCTAAATCAAAATAGCAAGTGATTAAATTTGCGTTTCTAAATATTAAACTGGAATATCAACCACTTCCTCACAAGTTACTCAAATTTTTCAAACTTCAAAAGAAGTAGAAACTGTTGGAGAAGATAAATGCCACTATCAACTTTAGAACCATTATTAAAAGAACATGGTTTCTTTCAAGGATTAAAACCAGAATACATCCAGCTTTTGGTTGAATGTGCGTCAAACACCAGGTTTGAAGCAGGAGAGATGATTTTCCAACGCGGTGAGGAAGCAAATCGATTTTACCTAATTAGAAATGGTAGAGTCTCCATAGAAATTAGTTCTCCTGGAAAGCAAGCAATAACTATTAAAACCCTCGCAGACCATGATGTGCTGGGATGGTCTTGGCTTTACCCACCTTACGAATGGCAATTTGATTCACGAGCGCTAGAATTAACGCGGGCGATCGCACTAGATGGGCGCTGTTTGCGTGGTAAATGCGACAATGACCCAGAACTGGGTTACGAAATGATGAAACGCTTTTCCTTCATCATGTTAGAAAGTCTCCAAGCCACCCGGTTACAACTTTTAGACCTCTACGGTTTACCAGAAGGGAAGTTGTTATGACCACCTTTAGAAGTAAAGACAACAAGGTAGAATTAACTTCTCCCTCTCCTCCTGCCATCAACCCAATGGTACCGAAAATTTACCGAGTCAAGCGGACGCATAAAGAAACCCATGATACTTTCACTTTAGATTTAGAACCAGCACAAAATAAAGAACCATTTATCTTTGTACCCGGTCAATTTAATATGCTCTACGCTTTTGGTACCGGAGAATGTGCTATTTCGATCAGCGGTAATCCCGAAGAACCGGATAAATTACAACATACAACCCGCATTGTGGGAACCGTTACCACTGCCTTAAGTAGACTTAGACCCGGTGACACAATGGGGATACGGGGACCTTTTGGTAGTTGCTGGCCGCTACAGGTAGCTGAGGGTAATGATGTGGTATTGGTAGCTGGGGGAATTGGCTTAGCACCGCTACGACCGGCGATATATCATATACTTACAAATCGGCAAAAATACGGTAAAGTCGTCCTACTTTTTGGAACTCGTACCCCTGAAGATATACCCTTTCACCGTGAATTGAAAGCATGGAAATCTCGTCTTGATATGGAAGTATTGGTCACAGTTGACCGCGCTCAAGCAGGTTGGCAGGGAAATGTAGGGGTTGTAACGCATTTGATACGTAGAGCGCCCTTTGACCGACTTAATACCACAGCAATCATGTGCGGACCGGAAGTGATGATGCAGTTTACGATTGCAGAGTTATTAAAACGCGGTGTCAGCCCAGAAAGTATTTATATTTCAATGGAACGGAATATGAAGTGTGCTGTTGGGTTTTGCGGACATTGCCAACTTGGACCTACTTTTATTTGCAAAGATGGCCCCGTTTTTAGGTACGACAAAATGAAGTTTTGGTTTGAACAAAGGGAGTTTTAAGAATTGTGAATTTAAGACTGTAATCTTTAATAGTTCTATATAACTAGAACGTAGCAATTTTAGGTAACTTAAATAGTCTTTAGTTAGTATTTCTTGGCAATATGCATGGTAAATATCACCATGAATATTGGTTGACTTGTGCTATTTCATATTTTTGCAGTTGCTATCCAAAGATTCAAAAACTACGGATAATTCAAGCTCATAAACAGACTTTTACAAAAATCTCTTTAAACAGCTATTTGAAAAAAAATTAGCCTTCAAATTAGTCAATATTCTGTAATAATAGTTACAGTTTATCCTAAATATAAATTAATGATGCTTACACAGCAAAATTTATTTAAGAAAGAAAAATTGCAAATAAAGGCGATTCAAAATTTTCAGGAACTTGAATTACATATAGATGGTTGGAATCAATTGGCTTTTGCAGCACCTCAACAGTTACCAATGTCTTCTTATGCTTGGGTTTCATCCTATTTTGAACACTATTTATCAGATGATGAATCCTGGGTTTGTTTATTTGCTTACGATCAAAATGAACTTGTGGGTGTGATGCCGTTGGTTGTGAAGTCACGCCGTTTATTTGGATTCAATTTTGCTTTATTAGGTATCCGTAAGTCTACACAAACTTGTTCGATTGATGTATTAGCTAAACAAGGTGAGGAAAATACAGTTATTCCAGCGATGATTGATGCGGCGATCGCAAATTATCCTCATCAAATAGGTTTTATTTTTGACAGATTACCAGAAAATTCACCAACAATTGATGTTTTAGAAAATTTATCGGGTTTTACTCTTATTAAAGAATTTGATAGTGTGGGAGCTTTTTTAAAAATTGCCGATAATTTTGGAGAATATCGAGCCAGTTTGGGCGGTAATTTTAGAAGCAATCTGAATAAAGCCTCTAAAAAACTGCATAAATTATCAAACGTGAAAATTAGTTTTCTGAATGGACAAGCAACAGATGAATACTTAACTCAATTGATGGAAGTAGAAGCAAAAAGTTGGAAAAAAGATGAAGGTACAGCGATCAGCGATAGTCCAACAGATGTGAAATTCTTTCAAAATCTTACCCAGCGACTATCAGCAGCAGGTTTTTTAGAATGGCAAATACTAGAAGCTGAGGGTAAAACAATTGCCATTAACTTCGCAGTTCGCTTGAAACGTTTAATTTTAATTTGGAAGCTAAGTTACGATCCGAGCTACTCGAAATGTTCTCCCGGTAGTATCCTGTTGGAGCAAGCGGTGAAATTAGCATATGAGTCTGAGGATATTGACGAAATTAATTTAATGACTGACCATTCCTGGTATGACAGTTGGAAAATGGAAAAACGCCGGTATTATAATCTCAAACTATATCAAAACAAGCCAATTCCCTTTTTGCTTGGATATTTGACTACATCTATACGGCAAAAATTACGCTCATATAAACATAACCTTCTAAATAAGTCCCGTTAATTAAGTACGTCATAAAATTGCTAGGTTTAAGATGGGGAGCATAGTCCTTTTCTTGTAGGGTGCTGTGACACTTTGACTGATTTTTAACGTGGTAATAAGGTTTTCGTGTCACGCACCAACCAGAATATTGTGACAATCGCGGCTATTCCTGGCTTCAAAACTTTAATATTAATTAATAGCATCAAAGTTTTAGTTGCGAAATGGCATTGTGCAAAACTTCGCTGGATTTTTTTAATTGTTTTAACTCGGTTTCTGTAAGGGTCAAATTCAGCTTTCTATCAACACCACGACGATTGATAACTGTGGGAAGACTCAAACAAACATCTTTAATACCATAAAAATCTTCTACCAAACTGCTAACAGTGAATATGCGATTTTGGTCGCGCAAAATAGCTTTGACAATATCGGTTACTCCCAAACCAATTGCATAGGAAGTTGCACCTTTACGTTTAATGATTTCCTGACCTGCTTTTTTGACTTGTTCAAAGATTTGATCTAAAAATTCTTGTTGTGCGGTTGTACTTTTTTCTAAACCTCCCTCACACAGATGCATCCCAGAAATATTTACTTTACTCCATACAGGAACCTCACTATCACCATGTTCGCCGATAATGTATGCATGAAGATTACGTGAATCTAACTGTAATTTTTCTGCTAATAAGTAGCGAAAACGAGCAGTGTCTAAAACTGTTCCCGAACCAATAACTGAGGTATTAGGTAAGCCAGACAACTGTAATGAAATATAAGTCATTACATCTACTGGATTGGTAACAATCAGTAGAATTGCATCAGGACAATGCTTTACCACCTCTGGAATTAAGTTTTTAAATAATTCTGAATTGCGCTGCATCAAGTCTAAACGAGTTTCGCCAGTCAGCCGTTTTGAACCAGCTGTGATAATTACAACATCAGCATTATCGGCAATACCGTCAGCTAATGAACCGGCTTTGATTACAGTTGGTTCAAGAAACGGCGAACCATGCAACAAATCCATAACTTCACCTTCCAACTTTTTCTGGTTAATATCAACCAGTACTAATTCATCTAAAGTATTTTGAATTAGCAGGGAATAGGCACAAGCTAATCCTACTTGACCTGCACCAATAATTACACCCTTACGCGGACGAAGTTTTGAAATGGTTTTTTCTGTAGCATCTGATGGAAATGTGAAAAATTGTTGCATTATCTAGAAATTTGGTTTGGTTTATGAATCAGTTATATTTAATGGCTTTTTTCACTAATTACAAGCAATAATTTATCTAATATCACAGGTTAGGGAAATATGTTGAGGAACTTGTGAAGACGCGGTAGACTAATTTTTAACGAAATAATCAGTTTTTGTGTCACACACTAACCAGGGTATTGTGGCAATCGCGTAAGTCCTGAATAAGCTGTTACGCACTTAGTTTGTATAATACTAGCGAGCAAGATGCATCTCCTTACGGACACGCTGCGCTACCGCACTACAATGCTTTCATTTTTTCGCATTATATAATTTAGCTGCACATCAGCTTATAATTCATTGCTTAATTCAGTAATAATAAAAAATCTAATAGTAGCCCGATATTTCTGAAAATTACTACAGGGAATGTTCTTCACAAAATCCTCATATTCTTTCTCTATAAACGTAGATGCCGCAACCAAGAGTTTTTATGAACAAAAAACCTAAGTTAGCAGTATGGAAATTTGCTTCTTGTGATGGTTGTCAATTAAGTTTGCTTGACTGTGAAGATGAATTACTGACATTGGCAGGGGAAGTTGAAATTGCCAATTTTCTCGAAGCTTCCAGCGCTGTTGTCAAAGGACCTTACAATTTATCTTTAGTAGAAGGTTCGATTACTACACCCCACGATGAGGAACGCATTCACCAAGTACGAAGAGTATCAAAACATCTCGTCACCATTGGTGCTTGTGCAACATCTGGGGGTATTCAGGCATTGCGTAATTTTAAGAATGTTAAAGAATTCACTTCTATTGTTTACGCATCCCCAGAATATATTGAAACATTAAATAAATCTACTGCGATCGCCGACCATGTGTTTGTTGATTTTGAGTTACGGGGTTGTCCGATTAACAAGTACCAATTATTAGAGGTAATTAGCGCGTTTTTACATCACCGCAAACCCAATGTTCCACAATACAGCGTCTGCATGGAGTGTAAGCGTCGAGGTACTGTCTGCGTCATGGTTGCCCAAGGTATACCCTGCCTCGGACCTGTAACCCAAGCTGGTTGCGGGGCAATTTGTCCAGCATATAACCGGGGTTGTTATGGTTGTTATGGGCCTGCTGAAACTCCTAATACTGCATCCTTGAGTAGCTGGTGGAAGCGCTTAGGTGTAAGTGAAGCCGATTTAGTACGCAGTTACCGCACTTACAACGCTTACGCAGAAGCTTTTCGTAAAGAAAGTGAGTCTCATGATTCACCGTTGGCTTAAATCAAATATCAATATGGAAGAAATTGGCACCTATGAGGAGCGAAGATTCCCTGAATTTCGCAATCCAACACTTGACACGCTGGACTTTGGGCAAACAAAACACCATATCCCCCTCTTGTTTGAAGTTGACGTAACCAAAACTCGCGAGTCTATCCGTGAGTTTAAAGCGAGAACTGGCGAAGGACTGTCCTTTACAGGTTACGTTATTAAGTGCATTGCTCAGGCAGTCAGCGAACACAAATATATTCACGCGATGCGAAAGGGAAAAAAGCAACTCATTCTTTTTGATGATGTGGATATTTCCCTTGTGATCGAAAGGCGTTTAGTTGATCGTCGTGATGACTTGGAAACCCTACCAATGCCCTATATAATTAGGCAAGCGAACAAGAAAACGGTTAAAGAAATTCATACGGAAATCCGCACAGCCCAAAAAGAATTGCTGACATCAGGACAAGTCCAACTAGGGGCGCATCAAAATATCAATCTAACTAAGATTTTCACGTTAATGCCAAGGTTTATGAGAAACTTGCTGGTTTGGCGGCGATTGGCTACAGATCCCTTTTTTGCCAAGAAAACTATGGGAACGGTCGCTGTAACATCAATAGGCAGCGCTGCCAAATATAGCGGCTATGGGTGGGGGATTCCGATCGGCATCCATCCTTTAATTTTTGCCTTGGGCAGCATTGCTAGAAAACCAGGGGTGATTGGCGACGCGATCGCAATCCGAGAATATTTGAGCATGACGATTCTATTCGATCATGATGTGACTGATGGTGCGCCTGCATTTCGCTTTTCTCAGCAGTTAATTAAATTGATTGAGGAGGGCTATGGTCTTGATGAATAAGGCAAAATACTTACTACCACTGCTTGATTAACGATTAATGAACACTTTAAATCATGTCGCACGATCTTTGAGTCATGACAACTAAAACAATCAAAGTCAATTATCTGGCTCGCGTCGAAGGTGAAGGCGCGATGTATGTGAAAATCAAAAACGGTAAAGTTAAAGAAGTTAAACTAAAAATCTTTGAACCACCCCGATTTTTTGAAGCATTTTTACGGGGGCGCAAGTATAGCGAAGCACCAGATATTACTGCTCGCATCTGCGGTATTTGCCCAATTGCCTATATGATGAGTGCCACTCATGCGATGGAAGATTGTTTTGGAGTTGAAGTTACTGGTGCAATTCGGGCAATGCGACGGCTGATTTATTGTGGTGAGTGGATGGAGAGCCATAGTTTACATATCTTCATGTTACACGCTCCCGATTTTCTCGGTTACGACAGCGCTGTTGAGATGGCTCATGTTTACCCGGATATTGTTAAACGAGGATTGCGATTAAAAAAAATTGGCAATCATATTATGTCTTTGGTTGGGGGTAGGGAAGTTCATCCTATTAACGTTCGCGTAGGTGGATTTTACAAAATGCCTACACCACAGGAGTTACAGTCCCTAGTCCCGGAATTGCAGTGGGCAATTGACGCTGCCGAATTAACAGCACGTTGGGTGGCTGGGTTTACTTTTCCCGAATTTGAACCGGACTACGAATTTGTCGCGCTGCAACATCCTGATGAATATCCGATGAATGAAGGGCGTTTGGTTTCTAACAAAGGTTTGAATATTCCTATTAGTGAATTTTACAATCGGATTGCAGAAATACATAAACCTCATTCTACGGCGCTACATTCAACTATTAAAGAACGAGAAAACTACTTTGTCGGACCCCTAGCACGCTACAATTTGAACTTTGATAAATTAACACCCCGCATTCAAGCGATTGCCCGCGATATTGGTTTAGAATCATTTTGCGGCAATCCCTTTCAAAGTATTATTATTCGTAGTTTAGAAGTATTATATGCTGTTCAAGAAGCACTGCGTATTATTGAAACCGAGGAAATATTAAGCCAACCCGTGATTGAATATACAGTTAAACCGGGAACCGGACACGGTTGCACCGAAGCCCCTCGCGGCATTTGCTATCATCGCTATCAACTTGACGAGCAAGGAGATATTCTTGATGCCAAGATTGTACCTCCTACATCTCAAAACCAGTCAACTATTGAAAAAGACCTCTGGAAGTTCGTCGAAGAGCATATAGATCTACCAGAAGAACAATTGCGGCAACAATCGGAACAGGTAATTCGTAATTACGATCCTTGTATATCTTGTTCAACTCATTTCCTTAAACTTGATGTCGAAAGAGAACCATAACCAGAAAATATTACTGATTGGCATTGGTAATAAATTTCGCCAGGATGATGCCGTGGGGTTGGCGATCGCCGATAAATTTCGTATCCAACTACCCCCACAAATTAAAATTATTGAAGCATCGGGGGAAGGGGTTGCATTGATGGAATTATGGCAAGATGCAACAACAGTTTATCTATTTGATGCAGTTATATCTGGGGCTGAAGTAGGTAAAATTCATCGCATCGATGCCCAAATACAAACAGTACCCGCGAAATTTTTCAACTATTCTACCCATGCTTTTAGTGTTGCTGAAGCAGTTGAACTGGCAAGAACTTTAGATCAACTCCCCCCCAAGTTAATTATTTACGGTGTAGAAGGAAAAAATTTTGCTCATGGAATTGGACTTTCTCCAGAAGTTGAACGAGCGACAGAAGATGTAGTCCAACAAGTGTTAGTAGAATTATGCATAAAGCCAGTTTGATTGATTAATTGGCATTGCTGAATTAAGCTATGAATCAAGTTTTCGTTAATTAATCGATTCGCGATCGCACTAGTGAGTAAGGTGGCGATCAATATAGATTTTTTGAAAAGTAGTGAAGACTTGAATCATATTTTTTTCGTAATTAATTTGATTTTAACCTGAGTTCTGGCTAAACAGATGGGAGTAAAAGCCACTCTAGATTCCTCCATGATTTAATAGATTTTTGTGCCACCGAACCTCAAAAGTTTTGCATAAATCATCTACATCACTTAAACGTTGCATTTAAACTAAACAAAGGACAGGTTGCTGATTTGATGTTACTTTCAGCTTACTACCTGTCCTTTCCCTTATCCCGAACTCAGTTTTATTAGCTAAGAATCCTGATGTTCTTAATCATCTTTTTATACTCTATTAAAATAATAAGAAAAGAGATAATTTTAAAAAAATGCGTGAAACTTTTTAGCAGTAAAGGATTAATACATTTCTCTGAAGAGATAAATAGAGCAAAAGGTTAGTATTAAATTTTACTAATACTTTTATACCTTCACAAGTTCCTCACATTTGCGTTGTAATTTTGAAATTAAATACAGCGAATCAGTTGAAAAAAGCTGTAGTTAAGTTTTACGGCATACTATAACGGTTTTCACGCTGATTCAAATATGTCGGAACCTTATCCTAATGATTAAGGCTAAGATCGATCAAATAGCAGTCGTATACTCCTACACCTACCTAACAGATGTGTGGGAGTATGCGATTAAACTCCCACCCAAGTTAATTATTTACGGTGTAGAAGGAAAAAAATTTTGCTTAAACGGCTGGCAAACTCACAAGTTCGCCAAGTTGTTCCAATAGGATAAAAATTGAAAGCAGTTAAAGAAATATAAGATGTTTAACTGGTATAATTCTATTGGTTTGATAGGCTTAGTTAGCTGGCTGCTATTTCCCAACGTAGCAACGTTAGCCACATCATTGGAAAAAGAAGGAAAGGCTGATATTTCGCCAATGGCAAAGACTTCACTGGCTAATCTTCCAGATGGAGCCTATCAGTTGTGTACTGAACCATTACCTCAAGATTGGCGCGATGGAGCAGGTGTATGCTTCAATTACGCGAAGAAAGGTACGACTATCGATGGTTACTATGGCTATCCCCACAGCGATGCCTTTGTATGCCTGCGGGGAAATCTTTCCAAGGATTGGCTATATGGTGAGGGAATGATAATTCCCTGGGGTGAAGGTACCAGGCTTGAAATTCCTCAAAAAGAGTTCACTTGGGACAAAGAAGGGCGATTATCTCTCTCGCAGGGAGATTTGGCGCACAGCGATGGGATAGGCGAAGATCGGGTTGACTGGATTATTTTTAAACAGGCGAGTTTGAACACGCAGGGGTTGTATCTTTATCCCAATCCCCGCATGAAGTCACCAACCCAACTGTGCGACTGGTCGTTTAAATGATAAGAGTTAATGGGACAGACCACTAGGCTCCCCATTTACTATTAAGAAAAATTTCCCTTATCCTCACAAGTTTCTCAAATTTATATTCTAAATTGAATTGTATGCTCGATGCGAGCATAAATATAGTTATTTAATAAAACTGCGGCATGAAAACTGATTACCTGATTTTAGGAAGCGGTTTATCCGGCTTGGTGTTTGGCGCATTGATGGCAAAATCTGGAAAACGGGTGCAAGTTTTAGAAGCCCATGAGTATCCTGGTGGATTTGGTCACACTTTTACTATGGCTAAAAAATATCGCTTCAATGCACAACTTCACTACGTTTGGGATTGCGGTGAAGGTAAACCTGTGAATCGGGTGCTGAAAAAACTTAATTTAGACCAAGATATCACTTTTGAAAGGTACGATCCCAAAGGGTTTGACCATATGCGAATGCCAAATTATGCTTTGGATATTCCTTCAGATTCTCAAGAGTTGATTCGACGACTTGCAGATTTGTTTCCTGAAGATGCTGACAAAATCAGTAAGTTCGTTTTTGAGGTAAAAAAGATTAGAGAAGGATTGAAAATATTATCTCCTCCTGTGAATCCTGGGCAATTATTTATGCATTTCGGTGAAGTCAGCAGCACCGTTGGATATCTGCACAGCACGCTACAAGATGTTTTTAATAAATTCAAGTTACCTCAAGCCGCGCAAACGCTTTTAGCTTCGCAATGGCAAGACTTTTTACTACCACCAAATCAACTTTCTTTTTATGCTTGGGTAATTTTATTTACAGGATATCAAGAAGGTGCTTATTATCCTACCCATCATTTTGAAGCTGTGATTGATGGGTTAGTAAAAACGATTCTTGATAACGGTGGTGAAGTTATTTTCAATACTGAAGTTGTCAATTTTATGCTTTCGGGTAAGACAGTTACAGGTGTTGAAGCTATGGATTTGATTACCCATCAGACTACTAAGTTTAGTGCTGATACCGTCATTTGCAATATAGATCCGAAGAAAGCCGCCAAAATGATTGGATATGAAAAGTTTTCTGGGACGGTACGGAAAAAACTTAACTACGAATATTCTCCCTCAAACTATATGGCATACTGTGTAGTCAAAGATATTGACCTGCGAGATTATGGATTTGGTAAATGGAATACTTTTCATACAGGTCATCAAGATTTGAATGAAGCATTTTATCAAATGTACGTTTCTCATGATTACTCAAATCCCAGCTTTGCAATTACTACACCTACTTTATTAACTACTGAGGAGCGTGACTGTCCAGAAGACTGTCAAATTATCGAGTTTTTGACTGTGGCTGACTACAGCTATTTCCAGGAACTTAAAACGCGAGATGAAAAGGCTTATCGGCAAAAGAAAGATGAAATTCTAAACTCTATTTTGGATGTTGTCGAAAAGCACTATATTCCAAATATTCGACAACACTTAGTCTTTAAAATTACGGGAAGTCCTACAACTAACGAACGGTTTTGTCATTGTCCTCATGGTAATTCCTATGGTTCTAATCTTACTCCTAAAAACATGGGGATTGGTCGATTAAATCATCAAACCTCTTTGAATAACTTTTATTTTTGCAATGCTTCATCGGGGTATCCAGGATTTGCACCGACATTTTGGACGGGAGCGCTTTTATATCAAAGGTTATCGGGAGACAAGATTTTATCAGACAGCGAGCAGTGAACAGCGGTCAAAAAGCAATCAATATAGGAGTTGAGTGATGAGAATAGCTATTATTGGCGGGGGAGCTAGCGGTTTAGTCACAGCTTATCTTCTCGATAAACAAGGTCATCATGTCACAGTGTTTGAAAAGCAGCCTATTCTGGGGGGACATATTCGTACTCTTAATAAGAATGTGAAACCCGATCGCTGTGAATGTGACGAGTTTTTAGAAGGTGGAGTACTGGAATTTCCCGGTAATTTTCATAACTTTCTCAACTTGATGAAAGAATTGGAAGTTGACTTAGAACCTGTAGATTTAGCTTCTACGATGTTTTTCAAAAACGGTCGTCATATACATTCTGCCTCCTCTATCCGAAAAAATTTCACTGGTATACAGCGACTAATCGAATTTCTCAAGCTTGACGGTTTATATGCTCGTTCGGTTGGTTTTTGGTTAAAAACTCATTTTGCTCAAATACCGTCCGTCTATAATCGATCTTTATCCTACTATTTGAAGACTCAATGCATTAGAGATATCTGGATCAAATTGCTGACGATGTATAGTTATTCGATGCACTTTGAACTGATTGATAATTTTCCTGCGGAACTAGGAATTCTCTCTCTGCGAGATTATGTTTTTATCGATTGGTTTAGAATCAAAGGTGGGGTATATTCCTATATTGAAAAGATTTTAAAGCGTTTCAAAGGTGAAATTCTGCTAAATATCAACGTCGCGGATGTTTCTAGAATGGCTGATGGTGTGAAAATTGAACTATCAGATGGTGCAACCTACAGATTTGATAAAGTTGTGTTTGCAACTCCACCAGATAGGGTACTAAAGCTATTGTTAGATCCAACGACTGCTGAAATTAGACGCTTTGGTGCTTGGGAAAACAATCAAATAGTCACGCTGATTCATGCCGATACTTCGATGTACGATAGATACGGTATTAAACAACCCTCGGAGTTTGATTTTTTCGAGACAGCAAAAGGATGGGGATATAATGCTTATCTCAATCAATTGTGTGGTGTCTCATCTGAAGTTAAATATAACTTGGCGTTTAATCTCGAATCTTTAATTAATCAAGATAAAATTATTCAGCGTTTGGAACATGATACGCCATTATATACCGTTGAATCCTTCCGATACCGAGATGAAGTAGTTGATACTAATGGAGAAAATCACAGCTATCATGCAGGTGCTTACTTAGGAGATGGCTTACATGAAGGTGCCATTACATCTGCAATCCGAGTAGCTCAATTAATCGGATAGATATGCTCGTCACGCAAAAATCTCCCATCTACAATGACGGGAGATTTTCAATGATGGCTAAAACATTTATAAATCGCCAAGTTTAATATGCTCGGTGAGAAGTTTCTTCAATTCCTTTATGTTGTCTTTCTCTTGGCTTATTTTTGATTTTAGCCTGACCATGAAAAAGTAAAGATTCATTTCAAAATCATCTACCTTTAACTAATAATTGCTATATTGAAGATGAAGCTAATTAAAGCTTCCCTGGCAGATATAACAGCCCGGTATGTACGGGTTAAATTAGTGAAGAGGTGAAAAAAAGCTGTTTCATAATCTGTCTCGTCAACTAACAACAATACCCAACTCGAACACTTATATTTCCTCGTTTTGAGAATCAGGGGGCAACGTAACTAATAATCTGTGAAGCAATAATTGTGGAGCAATTGATTAGTACAACCCTATAGAGCGAACTAATAAGAGGAAATCGCCAAGTTAGTAGATGCTTGGGTATTGTTGTTTTTAAGCATATTATTTTGTAAAAAATATTGAGTTTACTTTATCCGACACCTATCGTGCTATTTTAAAAAGTAAGTAATTTGTTTTAAAATAAAAATTTTTCTGTAGATATATATTCATAGGTACTAATTCTAAAGAAAAATAGTTTTATATCTGTAGGTTAAAGGTGATGCCTAATAAATATAAAACTATCTTTGTAGACAATAATCTGATTGGTAATCTGATTATTGGCAAGTTCAATATACACAGTAAAATAAAAATGTGAGGAACTTGTGAGGAAAAATATTTATTACCTTGACATCAACTTTTGATAATTAATAAACCTAATTTGCAGTAGAAATCGGCTTTTTCAAAATCATGAGTTATTAAAAGTATATCTAATTAGATTGATGTCTTGTCCAAAATTAAACATTGAATGTTGAAAAATTATGAATTTTGACTAAGAATATAGATTCCTGTATCATTCAACATTAATAACTTGATGCAGCTTTCTCAACAATTCTTCGCTGGTATAAGGTTTTGATAAAAATAATTTAGCACCATTGCTCATTGCTGCATTTACCTTATCGCTGGTAGCTAATCCGCTGATGGCAATTATCTTAACTTGAGGATTCATTCTTTGCAGCGTGCGGATAGTTGTTACACCATCCATTTCCGGCATCATCATATCTATTAATACAGCGTTGATTTCGTTTTTATATTGAGCATAAAGCGCAATTGCTTCAATTCCATCGCTAGCGGTAAGTACTTGATAATTATAGTTTTCCAAAGATGTTTTAGTAATATCCCTAATACTCATCTCATCATCAGCTAAAAGGATTAATTCTCCTTTTCCTTCGAGAATTTCTAATTTTTCATCTTTTATAACTTCTGCTGTTTGGATGGCTGGTAAATAAACTTGGAATTTTGTTCCTTCACCAACTTCGCTATAAACATCAATAAAACCACCGTGACTTTTAATAATACCAATTGTAGTTGAAAGTCCTAATCCCGTACCTTTACCTTGTTCTTTAGTAGTAAAAAATGGGTCAAAAATTCGCATCTTAGTTTCTGGAGGAATACCCGTACCCGTATCTGCAACTGTAATTACAATATAATTTCCTACGATCGCATCAAGATTCATTTTGACATAGTTTTGATCAATATCAATGTTTTCAGCTTTTATACTTAGCCTACCGCCCTTTGGCATTGCATCGCGAGCATTGACGCAAAGATTCATTAATACCTGATGAATTTGTGTTGCATCGGCGCTAATTAAGCGTAAATCATCGGGTAAACCCACTTGAATTTCAATAGATTTGGGAAAAGTATTGCGAGCAAATTCCTGAATTTCCGAAATGATATGCTTAACTTGAAGCGGAGTGCGATCGCCTTGAACTCCTCGCGCAAAAGATAACACTTGCTTAACTAAAGTTGCTCCCCGTTTGGCGCTATTTTCCAGTACATCGAATAGATGCTGGGTTTGTTCGTCTACTTTCGGAAGTTTTAACGGTAAGAGTTGAGAAATTGCCAAAATCGGGGTGAGAATGTTGTTTAAATCGTGAGCAATTCCACCGGATAATGTACCGATACTTTCCAAACGTTGAGCGCGGAGAAACTGAGCTTCTAATTGTTTTTTTTCGGTAATATCGGTATTAACAATCAATGTTGATTTGGGATTCCCTTGCTCGTCGCGTACTAAGTTCCAAGTACTAAAAACAACAATGTCATTGCCAGCTTTAGTAATTTGATGTATTTCCCCTTTCCAATAATCCTCCTCAAAAAGTACTTGATAGATTTCTTCTAATTGTGGTAAATACTCACGATAAAGCAATTCATTAGCATTTTTTCCCAAGGCTTCCACTGAAGTAAAACCATATAAACGTTCCGCACCTTGATTCCAAAATAAGATTTGGTTTTCCAAGTTCCTAACCAAGATCGCATCCGTTGCAACATCTAGTAAAGCAGCTTGTTCGTGGATTTTTTCTTGTGTCTGCTTGCGTTCGGTTATATCTCGTCCTACAGCATAAAGTAGTTGTTCGTAAGGAGTCGCATTCCACTGTATCCACTTGTAAGAACCATTTTTACAGCGATAGCGGTTTTCAAAGGCAATAGTTTTGACTCCTTGCGAAAGTTTATCCATTTCCGCTAAAGTCGCTGCTACATCATCTGGGTGAATAAAACTTAAAAAGGGCTGTGCAAATAATTCTGCTTTGGTATACCCTAAAATTTCTTCAAAAGCTGGGTTAATCTGTTTAAAATACCCATCCAATCCAGCTACGCAAAACATATCGAGAGAAAGCGAGAAAAAGCGATTTAAATCTTCCTGTATTTGCTTTTTCTCAGTAATATCAATTCCAGTTGCAATAATATATTTGACCGAACCATCATCATCAATCAAACAAGTATTTGACCAAGCAATCAGACGACGACTTCCATCTTTTGCTACCCAGTGGTTTTGATGTTGATTGGGAAATTCACCTCTTTTTAGTTGCTCAAAAACTTCTGTAGTTGCTTTTATTTCTTCTGGGGTAATTAAATTCCATACCTGCCTATTTTCAACTTCTTCAAAACTATAACCAGTGGTTCTTTCACAGGATTGGTTAAAGCTAACAATTTTTCCTTGTTTATCCAGAACAACAATTAAAGCCCCAGCTACATCTAAAATAGCAGATGTTAAGTTTCTTTCCTCTCGCAGTGTTTTTTCTATTTGTTTGCGTTCTTCGAGTGCCGTTTGTACTTGCTGATAAAGTTGAGATTGCTCAGTGTAGCATTGTGATAATTCACTTCTTTCTACTTCCAAGCGTTCGACTTTTTGCTGCAATAGGTCTAAAACCCCATACATTTCAGTCGGATCTAGCGCTTGCAACAAGCTAGTTTCCGTAATTATGCCTCGTAATTCTCCCGCTTGACCAGCAATCACCAACCGTCGTACTCGATACTGATGCATTTTCTGGTGTACAGTCCACAATGACTCCTCCGCATTTACCAAAGATAGCGGCGAACTCATGACGGTTTGTACCTGCGTGCGTTCTAAATTTAACTCCAACTTCTGAAATTGAATTATGTCGCGTTCGGTAATAATTCCAACAGGGATGAGCGGAGAAGATGGGGAATTCATATCCTCTTCCACAATCACCACACAGCTAGTATGATGTTCAACCATTAATTTGATTGCATCTAGCACCGATACTGTTGGAGGTGCGTGAAGAACTTGGGTATTCATCACTTCAGAAACCCGACGAAATCTCAGCCATTCAGTAGGATGAAGCGCTCGTCGCATTCCTTCGGGGGTGATTATCCCCAGAAGTTGGTTTTGCTCATCAACAATTGGTAGATGACGAATATTGCGATCGCAAGTTAAACTCAAGACTGTAAAAACATCTTCAATTTCGGAAGCTTTGAGCGTCACCACTTCCTGGCTCATCACTTCTGCAATAGTTGTCTCTTGTACTATTCTGCCAGCAGCAAGCAACTGCATCATATCGCGCTCAGTAAAAATACCAATTACCTGCGAATCCTGTACCACTAATGCGTAGCTGCTATGTACTGACACCACCTGATTTTCATCTGAAGAGAAATGATTTTGAACGAGATGGCAACTTCTTACCCACCCCTGACTCATTAGCTGAATAACTTCAACTAATGGTGTGTCGGGGGTGACAATCAAAGGATTGCGTTCTATCGCTTGTTCCAGTGCAAATCGCTGGTTCTGCTGCATAGTGTAAGTGCGATCGGTAATTTCAAGAAAGCATTTTTATCTTCAATCTTTACAATAGAACAAATTTAGGGTTTGCGTAACCTTGGATATCTGAAATTTTCTTTACTTGTATATTGAGCGCAAATCTTGTAAAAGAAGCAAACGGACATGAAGCTTTGTTTCCTCGCTTCTAAATAAATAAGATTTATCAAAGCCTATTTTATGGAAGATTTGGGCTTAAGTATCTTATAATACATTATTGAAGCTGACAATAATCATATTCGCAGAATAGCAACACATCAAAAACTTACTATAGATGCCTTTGATATAAATATACTAAAAAAAGTATGAGGAAAACACCATTACTATTTTTTACGACTAGCTAGATATCCTCACAAAATACTCACATTATTCTCCTAATTTTGAAATCGTAGACAATAAACCACTCAAAAAGAAGGAGAAAAAGTTATTTTCCTTCTTGGTTTAATAGTTCATCATATGTTGGGTTGATAGGTGATTATGAATAACAATAAGTTCAAAATTGTGTTCAAGTACACAACGTTTTTTGCTTTGATTGCTGTATTAAGCTTGTTTGGAATTGGAATAAATTCTCAAGTTTGGGGGCAGACTATTGAGGAGCAGAAAGAAGAAATAGAAAAATTGCAAAATGAAAATAAAATTGAGGAGGAAAGGAGAAAACTTGAAGAGAATAAGAAAGCTCGGATAGAGGCTCAAAGAGCCGCAGCAGAAGCATTATTGCCAAAGATTGATTCGTCTAAAGCACCATTAGGTACAATTTCAGCCGATGATAAGGTAACATTTGAAAATACAGTTTTAGCCTATCAATCCATGAACCGAATCATGGAAGCAGTGACCGAAGAAATCAAAACTGAGATACTTGATAAAGTAGGTTCTAAAGTTTCTCTAATTGTTTTTGATGGAAAAGCAGTACCATTTGCACTTATAAAATTGGATTATG